>NZ_JBANDI010000013.1:0-95836 GCF_039123485.1 Flavobacterium sp. PL12 | reverse complement strand
TCCAAAACAAAAACATATTCGGTATCGATAAAATCGGACTTACACCAAGAACAAATCAGCTTTCAAGAAACTGACTATTACAAAGAAAAAGCAAAACATCGATATAAAATAGAAGCCAAAAATAGTGAGTTGAAAAATGTACATGGTTATGATAGAGCAATATCATATGGCATTACCAATATGCAAATGCAAGGTGCAATAGCAATTCTCGCAGTCAACTTAAAAAGAATACTCAAATTAATGTAGAAAAATGAAAGCTACTGCTGCATTACTCAAAATGACTCTAGCTAAACTCAAAATAGCCTTATTGAACCAACATTAAAAATCAAGATTAAAAAGGAAAACGCTTGCAACGGATTATATAATTCCTGTTACAAGCGTTTTTTTATTGTCTAAAAAACGATGATAATCAAAATTTGCGATGTTTTTCAGTGCCCTCCTAAAAAGGCAACCTTTTTTTATGTTTAATAACTACTAATCTAAAAGAACAAGCTTAAATTTCGACCATGAAAAACTATAAATCAGCGCTACGCTTAAAGCTAATAAACGAATTACACATTTCACAAAGGTTTCTTAAACTAAAAATAATAACTTAAGATTTGTTATTTTAGCATCAAATAATATTTACTATGCCAACGGACTGTATAACCTATCAAAATTCAGGATATTTCTCTTCCTTGATGAATGATTACTTAGATCAAAAAAATAATTTACACACCTTATATAATCGATTTCCAACCCTGGAAAACTTCGAAGCGCAAATACTTGAAAAGCAGGATAACTTTAATCACGATTCTCGTAAAACATTAGTATCAGTATTAGAAGAGCAATATAAAAAGATTGAACTATCAGCGTTAACAAAACAAAACATTGAAAACTTAAGGAGTAAAAATACTTATACTGTTACGACAGGACATCAACTAAATTTATTTAGTGGTCCACTCTATTTTTTATACAAGATTATTTCGACGATAAATTTAACAAATCAGTTAAAATCAAAATATCCTTCTAATAACTTCGTCCCTATTTATTGGATGGCAACTGAAGACCATGATTTTGAAGAAATTAATTACTTTAATTTCAAAGGAAAAAAGTTTAGATGGAACAAAGAAAGTACCGGACCTGTTGGTCGCTTATCAACTGCAGGATTAGATGAATTTTTTAAAGTATATGAACTAGAATTAGGCTCTAGTACAAATGCCCAAGAAATAAAAAAAATGTTTAAAGATGCATATTTAAATCATAATAATTTAGCAGACGCAACTAGACATTTAGCCAATTCATTATTTGGAAGCTACGGCCTAGTAATTATCGATGCAGATAATGCTGATTTAAAACATTCTTTTATTCCATATGCAAAGGAGGAGCTATTAAAACAATCTTCCCATAAATTAGTATTGGAAACCGCTGAAAAGCTAAAAGAATATTTTGTTCAGGTTAATCCAAGAGAAATCAACTTGTTTTTTATCGAAGATAAAATGCGTGAACGTATTCTATTTGAAGAAGGAAAATATAAAATAAATAATACTAAAACTGAATTTACAGAAAATGAAATTTTAGAATTATTAGAAAGCCATCCTGAAAGATTTAGTCCAAATGTAATCATGCGACCACTTTATCAAGAAGTAATTTTACCTAATTTATGCTACATTGGTGGAGGTGGGGAAATTGCTTATTGGCTGGAATTAAAATCATTTTTCGATGCAGCTAAAGTAACTTTCCCAATGCTATTAGTTAGAAACTCTGTACTACTTGCAACAGAGAAGCAAGTTAGAAAGGCAGATAAACTTGAATTGTCTTGGCATGACTTATTTTCTAAACAAGAGGATTTAATTAATAAAAAAACGAAACAACTCACTGAGTTTTCAATCAATTTAGAAAATTTAAAAATCCAATTGAAAGATCAATTTAAAGATCTATATACAGTAGCTACTAAAACTGACGAGTCATTCATGGGCGCTGTTAAAGCTCAGGAAGCAAAACAAATCAAAGGATTAGAGAATCTAGAAAAGCGTTTATTACGAGCCCAGAAGAAAAAACTTAGTGATATTTTAGATAGAATAACAAATTTGCAGAATGATCTATTTCCAAATCAAAGCTTACAAGAACGTCAAGCAAATTTTTCTGAATTCTATTTAGAAAATGGAGAAAGTTTAATTCCAATGATTATCAAACAATTGAAACCGTTAGAAAATCAATTTGAAGTAATTACATTTTAAATATAATTGATTCACTTCAAGAAAAACTTGTAAAATATTAAACAAAAAAGTTTACTTTTGCACAAAATATAAAAAACAAAAAATAAAATGGCTACTAATAGAACTTTTACAATGATCAAGCCTGATGCTGTTGCAAACGGACACATCGGAAACATACTTGCAATGATTACTAATGCAGGTTTCAAAATCGTTTCTTTGAAATTAACTCAATTAACTATTGCTGATGCACAAGCTTTTTACGAAGTTCACGCTGCAAGACCTTTCTACGGCGAGTTAGTTGAATTTATGTCAAGAGGACCGATCGTTGCTGCTATTTTAGAAAAAGATAACGCAGTTGAAGACTTTAGAACTTTGATTGGTGCCACAAACCCTGCTGATGCTGCTGAAGGAACTATCCGTAAAGCTTATGCAACTTCTATTGGAGAAAATGCAGTTCACGGTTCTGATAGCGATGAAAATGCAGCTATTGAAGGTGCATTCCATTTTGCTGGAAGAGAGCAATTCTAAATTTTAGATTGTTGATTAACAATTTTTGAATTGAGATTTGAAAATCATTATATAAAAAATTCCCGTTTCCAAAAGAAACGGGAATTTTTTATATCTACCAAAATCTGAAATCAAAAATCTGCGTTCTAAAATCAAAAATCTTTATCTCAGCACTACATCTTTCACAACATCTCTTCTTAACTCCTCATTTATCATGGCTACAATCTTAGATTTTCCATGACTCAGTTCCTCTCTTAAAACTGACGAAGTTAATTCCACATACAAAGTGCTTCCTTTTAAAACAACATTATTAGTATAACTATTAACTCCGTTACCCATTAAATTTCTCCAAGCATCTTTAACATCAATTTGATCCATTCCTGGCTGCAACTTATTCACTTGGATAATTTGTTTTAAAACATCTCCTATCGTACTTTGATTATTTAGTCGTTTTGCCATCCCCTAGTAAATTTATTGAAGTTGCTTTTTTATAATGATATTCTGTTTTTTCTATATTTACCAACACTAATTCCTCTGCAGATAAAGTAATTACTTCCTCAGTCCATTTTGCGTAATCCGTTTGATAATCTAAAAAAACTTTATCATCAGCAAAACGTACTACAACATTTTCAAAAGTATCATTTACTAAAAAAGTACCGTCTAATTGAGGCATCACTTTTTTACGAATCCCTTTATTATCCTTAATTTCAAAGAAATCATAACTTTCATTGATCTTATAATCTTTATCGTCTCCTTTATCAAATGTAACTTTTTCAATTTCCCAATAACCATTTATTTTAGCGATATCGGTAGGGTTTATCTTTTGCTTACAGCAAATAAATAACACCGAAATAAATAAAATTGCAAATGTCTTTTTCATAAAATTAATGTTTTTTAATAGTAAGTTCTGTTTTTAAAATTCTAATTATTTGTCTTAAATTGTATACTCTTTCATTACTACATGGGATTAAGATTCAAATAAGAGAAAGTCTGATGGCAAGAAAGTAAAGTTATATTCTCACACTAACGACAAAGTTAAACTTAATAACTGTAAACAAAAAAACACATTTGAAATTTGTTCAAATGTGTTTTTCTTTCTTTATAAATTTATACTTATTATTGTTTCCGAGATCTTTTAAATAAACCAAAAACAAAAAGTAATACTCCAATAACCATCAATAAATAATACAGATTAACATTCGTATCCTTATTTGAACTTGCTAACACAAAACAAATTACACTCCCAAAATAAAGGTACATCGTGGGTATATTTTTAAAAGAATCAAAATTCATAAATAAACCTATTTAAAGAATGAATCTACAAACTCATACTTATTAAAAACCTGCAAGTCTTCAATCCCCTCACCTACACCTATGTACCTTACTGGGATTTGAAATTGATCAGAGATACCGATAACGACACCACCTTTTGCAGTTCCATCCAATTTTGTAACTGCCAAACAAGTCACTTCAGTAGCTGCTGTAAATTGTTTCGCTTGTTCGAATGCGTTTTGGCCCGTTGAGCCATCTAAAACTAATAATACATCGTGAGGTGCATCACCAACTACTTTTTGCATTACACGCTTTACCTTCGTTAATTCATTCATTAAATTAACTTTGTTATGTAAACGTCCTGCAGTATCAATTATAACAATATCAGCATCTTGAGCTACGGCAGATTGCAACGTATCAAAAGCCACAGAAGCTGGGTCACTTCCCATATTCTGTCTTACTATTGGAACTCCTACTCTATCCGCCCAGATCTGCAATTGATCAATAGCTGCTGCTCTAAAAGTATCTGCTGCGCCAAGAACTACATTATAACCTGATTTTTTAAATTGATAAGCTAATTTTCCTATTGTAGTAGTTTTACCAACTCCATTTACACCCACAACCATTAAAACGTAAGGTTTAGTTTGTGTAGGAATTAAAAATTCAGTTGCTTCACCAGAGTTTGTTTCAGATAATAAGCTCGCTATTTCTTCTCTAAGGATTTGATTAAGTTCATCTATCCCTAAATATTTATCTTCAGCTACCCGACTTTCAATTCGAGTAATAATTTTTAAGGTTGTATTTACACCCACATCCGAAGCGACAAGGATTTCCTCTAGATTATCTAAAACATCATCATCAACTTTAGATTTACCAGCAATAGCCTTTGACAACTTTGAAAAGAAAGTTGTTTTAGATTTTTCTAAACCTTTGTCTAAAGTTTGCTTCGCTTCATCGGTAAAGCTCTGCTCCTTTTTTTCTGAAGAAAATATTCTTTTAAAAAAACTCATTGTGTAAATAGTATTAAGTATTTGATTCCAAAGAATAAATACGTTTTCTAAGTGTAAATATAGAAAATAAAAAAGCTACTTCCGAATGAAAGTAGCTTTTCTATATAGTGCTAATTGAATATTATTTCTTTTTCAAGAATTCATCAACTGATTCTGGAGACATAATAGATTCTACGAATGTATATGCACCTGTTTTAGGAGATTTCACCATTTTAATGGCTTTTGATAATCTCTTTGAAGCTGTTTGTAACGATGCTACGGTTTTCTTTGCCATGATTCAAATGTGTATTTAAAATTTTTATAAACTCTAAAAATGCTACCACTTTTAGACTTCGTTCAAATTTCTAATTATTATTTAATTTCTTTGTGAACTGTTACACGCTTCAATACTGGATTAAATTTCTTAATCTCCAATCTATCTGGTGTGTTTTTTTTGTTCTTAGTAGTGATGTATCTTGAAGTACCTGCAACACCCGAAGTCTTGTGCTCAGTACATTCTAAAATTACCTGGATTCTATTACCTTTCTTTGCCATCTTGCTCTTTTTTTTCTGTGGAAGTGATTATTTAATAAATCCTTCTGACTGCGCTTTTTTCAAAACTGCAGAAATTCCATTTTTATTAATTGTTTTTATCGTAGATGCTGCTACTCTAAGAGTAATCCATCTATCTTCTTCTGGAAGATAAAAACGTTTTTTAAGTAAGTTTACAGAAAACTTTCTTTTAGTTTTGTTCATTGCGTGAGAAACATTATTTCCCACCATAGCTCTTTTACCTGTAAGGTCACAAACTCTTGACATTATACTTATCTTTTATCGTTATTCAAAATCAGGGTGCAAAGAAAAGAAAAATAAACCTATTAACCAACAATATTATTGCACATTTTTTAAAATTTCTTTTTTCAACAGCTCTAAACTTTTGATTACAGCCCTATCTATCACTTTTTCACGTGGTTGGCCAAAATTAAATTCTTCGACAATAATATCCGTTGGCGTCGCCAGTGCGATGAAAACTGTCCCAAGTTCTGCATCAGAATCGCCTTTTAACGGTCCTGCATTTCCAGTTGTCGCAATCGCATAATCGCTATTCATCATCTTCTTAATACTCAAAGCCATTGCAGAAACAACTTCACTACTTACCACAGAAAATTCGTCAATTAAATCTTTAGAAATACCTAAAACATTAATTTTAGCCTCTGTCGCGTACGAAACTACTCCACCTTTAAAATATCGAGAAGATCCTGAAACAGCCGTTAAAACCTCCGCTATTTTTCCTCCTGTACAACTTTCTGCAGTTGCTAAGGATTTATTTTGCTTTGCTAAAATTTTACCAACAACTACTTCAATCGTATCATCCTCATCAAATCCAACGATGATATCATGAATAATAGCGTCAAGCGATTTAATTTTTTCTTCAAGAGTCGCATCAAGCAGCTCTTTATCTGTTCCGCGCGCTGATAGACGCAAACGAACTCGCCCTAAAGCAGGTAGATATGCTAACTTTATATAATCTGGGAGATTGTTTTCCCAATCCTCGATTCGCTCAGCAACCATGCTTTCTCCTTGACCATATGTTAAAATTGTTCTATGAATAATGTACGGTCTTTTATACTCCTGAACTACCTTTGGAACAATTTCATTTTCAACCAAATATTTCATTTCGAAAGGCACACCGGGAAGCGAAATAAATACTGTGTTTTCTTTTTTCATCCACATTCCTGGCGCAGTTCCCACTTTATTGTGAAGCACTGTACATTTTGATGGAACGAGCGCCTGATCTTTGTTCATTTGAGTGATTTTACGCTTGTAAAATCCTTCAATTATTTCAGTGACGTGTGCTAAGACTTTCTGATTTACAATTAGTTCATCTTCGAAGTAATCACAAAATGTTTTTTTAGTTACATCATCTTTTGTTGGCCCTAAACCTCCCGTAATAATAACTAAATCTACTTCATTTTGAAGCCTTGCAAAAGTATCTAAAATATGGTTTTTGTCATCGCTAATAGATATCATTTCATTTATTTCAACGCCTATTTTATCCAGCGACTTTGCTATAAAACCAGAATTGGTATCAACAATTTGGCCTATTAAAATTTCGTCTCCAATGGTAACTATAGTTGCTTTCATTTTTTTTAATTCTAAGTTTTTTTTCGAAACTAATTTAATCAAAAAGAGAAATGCACTTCATAGCACATTTCTCTTTTTGCGTGAGCGATGATCCCGAAACTTCGGGAGAAAACCCCAAGCTTTTGGGTGTGGATTGCAATGAATAGAACGACCGATTGCAATGTCTCGATCGCTCGAGAGTTAAAAAATGGTCACGCCCAATCCCTATAAATCGAAATCTTTTTTAATTTCTTTGATGGCTTCTTTTACTTGTGTTTTAACACTTTTAAAAGTTTCTTTGATATCCTTCTTTTTTCCTTCTGACTTAGTCCAAGCTTCGATTTGTAGAATTTCTTCAAATGCGACGTTTAAACCCATCAAATCAAGCGTTGGTTTTATCTTGTGTGCATACGCATAGGCGTGTTTGTGATCTTTCTTTTTTATTCCTTCTTTGATTTGTAATAAATCTTCTGGAACTTCTGTTACAAACAAAGTTAGAATTTCATTTACAAATTCTGGATCATTGTCCGAAAGTGCGTACACTTTTGATAAGTTATAATTTATAGCCATTATTTCACTTGTATTCTAAATAGTTGTTGTCCTTCTAAAAATCCTTCTAAAACATCCTCTGATTTTACTGACGCAACTCCTTCTGGAGTTCCTGTAAAAATCACGTCACCAATTTTTAATGTAAAAAATTGAGAGACGTATGATATCAGTTCGTCAATTTTCCATAACATTAAACTTGAATCACCCATTTGAGCGGTTTCATTATTTTTCTTTAACTCAAAAGTAATATTTTCTAACGAACTAAACTGACTTTTAGGTAAAAACTCGCCTATAACTGCAGAGCCATCAAATGCTTTAGCTTTTTCCCAAGGCAATCCTTTTGCTTTCAACTTATCTTGTAAATCACGTGCTGTAAAATCGATTCCTACGCTAATTTCATCATAATATTTATGAGCGAATTTTGGCTCGATGTATTTACCAACCTTACTTATCTTGACGATAATTTCGATTTCATGATGCACATCCTCCGAAAATTCTGGAATTACAAAAGGATGTTGCTTTAATAAAATAGCCGAATCTGGCTTCATAAAAACAACTGGTTCCGTAGGCCTTTCGTTCTTCAATTCTTCAATATGGTTTGTGTAATTTCTACCAATACAGATTATTTTCATCCTGTTTTTATATTAAGATATTCCGCAGTTTTTATTTAGTGTTTAGTTTTCTAAGCTTGATCGCCGTTAAAACTTTTTTAGTGTACAATGGAAAATCAGCATTTTGAATCCAGCTAAAATAGCCTGGTTCCATTTCCAATATCTTGTCTACTTTTACGCCTTTGTGTTTTCCAAAAGTAAAAATTTCCTCGTTGTCTTTATCAAAAGCTATCATTCCTGCAAAATCAGCAATTTTCTTTCTAGTGGTAAATTCAGACAATGACTTCATATCATTTTCTAATTCTGGATAACGATCAAGTTGTGCTTTTAAAATTTCATAAGTCGCCATTGTATCGGCTTCTGCAGAATGCGCATTTTCAAGTGATTTCCCACAGTAAAATTTAAGCGCAGCACTCAACGTGCGCTCTTCCATTTTATGAAAAACAGTTTGAACATCCACTGAAACTTTTCCTTTCATATCAAAATCAACTCCAGCGCGCAATAATTCTTCTGCTAACAAAGGAATATCAAATCGATCCGAATTAAAACCAGCTAAATCACTGTCTTTAATCATATTATGCACTTGAGCAGCTAATTCGTTAAAAGTAGGTTCATTTGCTACTTTTTCATCAGTGATACCGTGAACAGCTGTTGTCTGTGCAGGAATTGGAATCGTAGGATTCACTAACCACGTCTTACTTTCTTTATTTCCGTTTGGAAAAACTTTAAATATTGATATTTCTACAATTCTATCTTTCCCAATGTCAATTCCGGTCGTTTCAAGATCAAAAAAGCAAATTGGTTTACTCAGTTTAAGTTCCATTTTTAATTTTTGTATAATTACAAATATAGAAATTTGGGATTAATTTCATTAAAAGTTTAACCTTTTAAGTTTGAAAATTACTAGAAAAATAAAAACCCGACTCATTCTAAAAGTGAGTCGGGTTTAAATTGCAATTAAATTTATTTTTACAAATCTCTATTCACATCAAATGCTTCAAGATATTCAGCTACTCTCTTAACAAAACTTCCTCCTAATGCACCATCTACAACTCTATGGTCGTAACTGTGAGATAAGAACATTTTTTGACGGATTCCAATAAAATCTCCTTCAGGAGTTTCTATTACCGCTGGCATTTTACGGATTGCTCCAAGTGCTAAAATCCCCACTTGTGGCTGGTTTAAAATTGGCGTTCCAAAAACACTTCCAAAAGTACCAACATTAGTTACTGTATACGTTCCACCTTGCGTATCGTCTGGTTTTAGTTTTCCTGCTTTGGCGCGGCCTCCTAAGTCGTTTACTGCTTTTGCCATCCCAACTAAATTCAACTGATCTGCATTCTTAATCACAGGAACAATCAAATTACCATTTGGTAAAGATGCTGCCATTCCTAGATTGATGTTTTTCTTTTTAATGATAAAATCACCATCCACAGAAATATTCATTCCAGGGAAATCTTTCAGCGCTTTAGCCACTGCTTCCATAAAAATTGGCGTGTAAGTCAATTTCTCCCCTTCTCTCTTTTCGAAAGCATTTTTATTTTTTTCTCTCCATTTTACAATATTAGTCACATCCACTTCGATAAACGATTGAACGTGCGCCGATGTTTGTACTGAAGCGACCATATAACCCGCAATAAGTTTGCGCATTCTGTCCATTTCAATAATCTCATCACCACCGCTGACAGAAATTGGAGCTGCTTTTTGAGCAACTGCAACTGCAACTGGTTTTTGAACTGCTGCAATCGGAGCTATAGCTACTGGTTGACTTGTTCTATTTTTTACGTATTCTAAAATATCATTTTTAGTAACTCTTCCTTCTTTTCCAGTTCCTGAAATCGCAGCTAATTCTGAAACAGAAACTCCTTCTTCCTTAGCAATATTTTTTACTAATGGGGATAAGAATTTCTCAGACTCAGAAAAGTCAACAGGAGCAGCAACGCTCTCTTTAGCAACTTCTACCGTTTTTTCAACTTCGGCAATAGCTGCAGATGCTACTTCTTCTTTTACAATTGAAACAAGGTCTCCGCCTTCAGTCTCAATTATTGCAATTGTCTGACCAACTTGAACTAAATCATCCTTACCGAATAATTGCTCTACTAAAGTTCCTGAAACTTCACTTGGCACTTCACTGTCAACTTTATCAGTTGCAATTTCAAGTACTGCTTCATCCGCTTCAATTTTGTCTCCCACTTGCTTCAACCAGTTTGTAATAGTTGCTTCTGCGACACTTTCTCCCATTTTAGGAAGTTTCAATTCAAATCTTGCCATATTATTAACCTAAAAGGTGATTTTGATTTTCAATTTGCGAAATTACTGAATATTTCAATTATAAATTACATTAAATGCATTTTTTTACACTATTTTAATAATCTCGCCTCTTCCGTTACTATTGTTACTTCCTATTAAGAAATTAGCGTTTTTTGGTAGAATTTTAAACGTATAGCCTTTATTTCTTGCAGATTCGAGAAAATGAATACAATCTTTAAAAGATATAAATTCATTATCTAATATAATTTCAACATTATTTGTGCTTTTACCTGCAGACGAAATTACCGCTTTTTCCGTTTTTAAATTGTAAAAAGATACTTTTTTTTGCAAAATTGACCTCAGCTTATCAATCCATTTTTCTGAAGATGAGTAAAGCAAATATGATGAGGGTTCAGTAACAAAACTATTTTGTCTTCTAACCATTTTAAAAAACGAAAAAAGTAATATTCCAATTCTCATAAATGCAGAAAAAAGTAATGAAGTAAAACCATTAGAACCAAAATGCTTTTTATAGAAGAAATTCATTGCTTCCTGGAAACGCTTCATATACGTCCCATCTTTAATAGTGCTTTCACCTTTGTAATGAATAACTGTTGTCTCGTGAAAATAATAATTTGACTTTCCTGTCCTAGAAACAACATACGATAAATCTATATCGTCAGAATACATAAAGCAATTTTCATCAAAGCCTCCAACTTCCAGATACAAATCTCTTTTCATTAGCATAAATGCACCGACTAAAATATCTACTTCTCCAGTTTCGTTTTCACCTAAATGTTCAGCATAATATTTACCAAATAGTGATGATTTTGGAATTAACTTATATAAACCCATAATTTTTGTAAAGGCAACCCAAGGTGTGGGAAGACCTCGTTTACTTTCAGGCAAAAATTTTCCTGCGCCATCAATTAGCTTACAGCCTATAATTCCAATTGGTTTTTTTGATTGCAAGGAATTAAGCGAGCGTGCAAAAGCTAAAATCTTAGTAAAAGTATCTTCAGCAACTACAGTGTCCGGATTAAGAATACAAATATATTCGCCTTTAGCATAACTTACCCCGATGTTATTGCCTTTCGGAAAACCTAGATTTTCACCATTTGAAATTAGAGTTACGTTTGGAAAACGAGATCTAATCATTTCGCAACTATCATCCTCTGAATTATTATCAACAACTATGATTTCGCCATCAATTTCTAAAAGCGCATTTTGCACACTTAATACGCAAAGCTCGAGAAAATAACGCACGTTGTAATTAAGAATAATGACTGATAATTGCATTGATTAAAGAATAATTTATAAAGCACGAAAGCTATGAATCAGTAAAAAAAGAATTTAGTACTCCAACTATATTAATATTCCCATTGTCGCGTCTTGTTCAATTCTTCCTGCTCTTTGATAATTTCAGCTGGTATAACTTTTAAAAATGAAGAATGTTGTTCAATTGCGTATTCAACTTTTTCAACAATTTCATCAATAGTATCATTATCGTAGTCAATATCTAAAGGTTCTTTAATTATAAAGGATTGAAGTATCCCTTTCTTTTTCATACGTAAACCCTTTTTATCAAATGAACGACGGAAACCGTCAATTACAATGGGCACAACAATAGGTCGATGCTGTTTTATAATATGAGCCGTTCCTTTACGAACTGGTTTAAAAGACTTTGTAGTTCCTTGAGGAAAAGTAATTACCCAACCATCATTTAATGCGATTTTAATATTTTCAGTATCGTCAGGATTTATTTCTTTTTTCTCTTGAACATCTACTCCTTTCGCTCTCCAGGTACGTTCCACAGAAATCGCTCCTGCGTAAGCCATGATTCTAGTAAGCAATCCTGCTTGCATCGTTTCTTTGGCGGCTACATAATATATATTCATTTTAGGTTGCCATAGATAACCAACATTCTTTATATTATCTGTTCGTCCGCTAAGACTGGCGTTAAATACATGAAACATTGCTACTACATCGGCAAAATAGGTTTGGTGATTAGATATAAAAAGCACATTAGTATCAGGTAAATCTCTAATAATTTCTGAACCTTCAATTTGTAATTGATTAAAGCCTCTATATCTTTTATGCGTAATACCTCCAAAGATTCTAATTAACCACTTCTTTATAAATAGTATATGCCCAAAAGGATTTCGCTTAAACAATCGCATAAATTTATTTATTTTAAAATATTCAATTTACAATAATACGAAAATTATAGTGGAACAATTTGATGGTTTTTAAACTAATTTAAATTCTATGGGAAGGATTTAAAACTTCATTTATAACATCTTTCAATTCGCTAAGCATCATTGCTGTCGCACCCCAAATGATTTTTTTATCAATTTCGAAAGCATTAATACTGATGTCTCCTAGAT
This sequence comes from Flavobacterium sp. PL12, assembly GCF_039123485.1. NCBI lineage: Bacteria > Pseudomonadati > Bacteroidota > Flavobacteriia > Flavobacteriales > Flavobacteriaceae > Flavobacterium > Flavobacterium sp. PL12. Next base: position 82,949 of record NZ_JBANDI010000013.1, on the reverse strand, counting down.
AAGAAGTCTTAACATCCGTACTTATAATTGTTTCGTCATTTAGTAATAAAGATAGCGGCAATTCGATGATATCAGAGACTTCACTAGGATCAGGTACAAAGGATAGTTCTTCTCTACTTATCCCAAAAAAAGGATGAACCATAAAATTGCTAGGAGTAATATATAGCTTAGTAAATGGCATAATAATTTCGATTTTATCAGGAGCTACTCCAATTTCCTCGTGTGTTTCTCTAAGAGCTGTAAAACAGAAATCTTCATCTTCTTGTTCATACTTTCCACCTGGAAATGCAATTTGCGCTGAGTGGATTCCCTTATATGAATTCCGAACAATGAGCACTAAATACGCTTCATTATTTTTAGGGTAACATAGCATCATCACACCCGCCATTTTTGGATTCTTATCGCTGTGATCAATATTTTCAAAATGCTGTAACCGTTCTAATGGTCCCATTTTTACATGTGCATTAAAAGCAGGCAATGGCACATCAATTAATTTTGGAACAAACTGTAAAAATTCTTGAAAATCCATAATCAAAGTCTATTTTTGCAAATTGAAATTTAAAACTAAATGTAGTTAGAAAATATAATTACACCAATTTTCTAAAGCAAAAATTCATCTATAATGTACAGTAAAGAAGAAACTCAAAGATTAAAACGTGAATTCTGGGTTGAATTTGCGCAAAAATATCCGCGTAAATGGATATTGTATGACACAAAAATTAAAGATTTCTCTTTTAAGTTTTATGTTGACAATAAAAAAGCGCAAGTTTTAATTGATATTGAGCATAGAAATGATGAAAAAAGAATTGCTTATTTTGAAAAACTGGAAGCTCTAAAAAATATTCTTGAAGAAGAATTCATTAAGGACTTAGTTTTTGAAAAACAATACACGCTTGAGAGCGGAAAAAACATCAGTAGGATTTGGGTTGAAAAACTTGGTGTAGGAGTTAGCAATAGAAAATATTGGGACGAGATTTTCGAATTTTACAACGAAAAGATGAATGCTATTGAAATGTTTTATTTAGAATATGACTCTTTTATTAAAGACATTGAGCAGTTTTAAATTTAAAAATAGCACGCTGTTAGCCAACTTCTTATTTACATTTTAAAAATATGATACATTATAATTCGATTTCCGTAATTGATGTATAATTGTTTCCTATTTCCTTGTTTTTTTCTGGTGATAATAGATACGGTGCAATCAACACCTTCATTGTCTTTAGTAGTAAACGAGTAGACTAAATCTGTGTTATTTTCTTCAATTGGAATATATTCTACAATTTCAAACAGCTGTATGATTTGAGAATAAACTACTATTCTACTTTTCTTAGTATCTAGAGTCACTAAAATACTCACAGGATTTAGCTCAGACCATTTTCCCCACTTTCCTTTATCGTTTTTCTCCACAACGCTAAATCCAGTAGTCTTAAACTTATAGGTTTGCGCATAGGATTGTTGAATCGCAAAGAGCATAAAAAGAAGTACAATAAATATTTTTGCTGTTTTCATGTTTTAAAATTGAAAATTATTCACTTCAATTCTCGCTTCTTCAAAATCTAAAATCATCTCTTCAATGATTTGAGCAGCAGGTTTTATATCCTTGATGATACCAGCTATTTGGCCTATTTCTAATTCACCTTCAATTAAATCACCTTCAAACATTCCTCGTTTTGCTCGTGCACGTCCTAGCAATGTTATCAATTCCTCCTTCGTTGGACCTTTTTCATATAAATTTTGCACATCGTGGTAGAATTTATTTTTAATTAAACGAACTGGTGCTAATTCTTTTAAGGTCAATTGCGTTCCTCCTTCATTTACATTTAAAATCGTCTCTTTAAAATTAGCATGCGAAGATGATTCTTCTGATGCAGCAAATCTACTTCCTACTTGCACTCCATCAGCACCAAGCGTCATAACTGCTAGCATTCCTCTTCCTGTAGCAATTCCTCCTGCAGCAATCAATGGAATGCTGATCTTTTCTTTCACCATAGGAATTAGAGTAAGTGTAGTTGTTTCCTCTATCCCATTGTGTCCGCCTGCTTCAAATCCTTCAGCCACAATCGCGTCTACACCCGCATCTTGTGCTTTTAATGCAAATACTGAACTACTAACAACGTGTACAACAGTGATTCCGTTTTCTTTTAAGAAAGAGGTCCACGTTTTAGGATTACCCGCAGAAGTAAATACAATCTTAACACCTTCCTCTACAATAATTTTCATTATTTCTTCAATATTGGGGTACAACATTGGAACGTTTACACCAAAAGGTTTTGAAGTTGCTTTTTTACATTTTTGAATGTGTTCTCTTAAAACTTCTGGATACATGGAACCAGCGCCAATTAAACCAAGCCCGCCAGCATTACTTACTGCACTTGCTAATTTATATCCGCTGTTCCAAATCATTCCTCCTTGAATAATTGGGTATTGAATTTTAAAAAGTTCGGTTATTTTATTCATTATCTATAAATGCTACTATTCTTTTATTATTTTTCCTGATTTCGAAAACGACTTCGACTCCATTTTATAAAGATACATTCCTTTTTCCAATGCTTTTATCGAAATCGAGGTTGATGCTGGAGTTACTTTTTGTTCTAAAATTTTCTGTCCAATAAGCGAATAAATTGACAGTGTACCGTATTCAAACTTTGAAGGTAAAGACACCATAATAATGTCAGAAGTAGGATTGGGATATATTATAAAATCATCTTTCGAAAAAGATTCTGCAGACAATTGATTTCCAAGAGCGAGTCCGAAATCAGGAATTCCGTATCCATAAGTATTGTTAGGTGTCAAGAAATTATCTGAAGACTGGAGAATTAAATTTCTAATTTCCTGATTCGTTTTTTGAGGGAACGCTTGCCATAAGCACGCTACCATTCCAGCCATTATCGGACCAGAAAAAGAAGTTCCATCTGCTGTAACTATATTACCATTCGCATCTGAAATAACAGCACTTTTACCTTGAGCCATTACATCTGGTTTTATTCTGCTATCAGAAGAAGGCCCTATTGAACTAAACGAAACTCTACTTTTTGAAGCATTCACAGCGCCAACAGAAATTACAGAAACTGCGTCAGCTGGTGCACTAATATATGGATTGGAAGTGCCTCCAGAATTACCCGCGGATGATACAACTATCATTCCTCTACTAAAAGCAATCTCAGCTCCACGACTCATAAATGTCGTATTCCCATTCATATCTGCATAGGTATGGTCGTATGCTTTATTATCAAAATCAAAATAACCAAGTGAGGTATTGATAATATCTACACCTAAACTATCTGCTTTTTCGGCCGCTTCAACCCAAAAGGATTCTTCGACAGGATTTTCAGCATTATTATCTTCAGTGATAAATAAATAATAGGAAGCATCTGGAGCTGTTCCAATTAATGAATTTTCCTTATAACCGCCCATAGTAGATAACACTGAAGTTCCATGTGAATTTCCAGAATAAATATTAGAATTTCTAGCTACAAAATTATAGCCTCCTAAAATTTTATTATTATCTCTTAGTTTAGCAAAAGGTGGTGCAGTATTTACTCCAGGATATCCCGCATCCATAATCGCAATTATTTTACCATCTCCGGTATGATTTGCTTGATGTAAAGCTTGACCATTTAACATTACAATTTGGTTTGACGAAGAGCCATAAGCATAATTGATTTTAGTTTTTTTGGTCTTATTTTCTTGTTTTACCTTCGCTGCTTTTGCAATTTTTCCTGCTTGATTTAAAGTTCGATCAGCAAAATCAATTTTATTGACAAATGGTAGCATCGATAAATTATTGATTGCGTTTTGTGACCCCCGAACGTGAATTGCATTTAGCCACTTAGATGTCGCCAAAACAGAAATTCCATATGTAGCTTTAATTTGGTTAACGTATGAAGTTTCAACCGGAACATCTTTATTGTCTAGCGCAATACTTTGATTCGTTCTTCTATCTAATGCTCTTTGCGAAAGCATTTGTAGCGGAGAATCTAAATAAAGTTGAGAACTAGGTTTATCATTAAAATATACCCAAGCATCTTGTTGCGCAAAAGAAAATGTACTAAAAATAAAAAAAATAAACAGATAAAATTTTCTCATAAATTCTTCGTTTCGCTGCTACTGCATTATTAAATCTTTGTATTGACGCTAGTAATTTTCAACTTCTTAAAATTTTAAATTTACGAAATCACTCCAGAACCAACTAATTCATCAGCTGAATACCAAGCCGCAAATTGTCCTTCAGTTATCGCTGATTGTGGCTCATCAAATGAGATATACATTTCTTTTTCAAACTGATGTAAAGTAGCTTTTTGTAACGGCTGTCTGTATCTTATTCTAACCATAAAATCTTTACTTTCACCGTTGGCTAAAGCCAAATCCTTGCGAATCCAATGAACCTCATCTTTTTCGATACGCAACGCTTTTTTGAATAATCCAGGGTGAGAACTTGTCAATCCAGTATAAATAGTATTGGTTTCTACATTGGTTGCAATTATAAACAAAGGATCTGTTGTGCCTCCTACGTTCAAACCTTTACGCTGACCAATAGTAAAATAATGTGCGCCTTGATGTTTTCCCACTACTTTACCCATTTGCGGAGTGTAAGCAAGTTTTTTAGAAGCTAATTTCAACTCTTCTTCTAAACTTAAGTCATCTTTCTTATCAATGTTGTATATAGAATCGTTTTTATCAATTTGGATAATAACGCCTTCTTTAGGTTGTAATTTTTGTTGTAAAAATTCTGGTAAGCGCACTTTACCAATGAAACATAAACCTTGCGAATCTTTCTTTTCAGCAGTGATCAAATCCATTTCGGCCGCGATTTCTCGCACTTCAGGTTTTGTCAATTCTCCAATAGGGAAAAGCGACTTTGCTAACTGTTCTTGCGACAATTGACATAAAAAATAAGACTGATCTTTATTGCCATCAGCACCAGCTTTTAGCTGATAAACCACTTCATCATTTACTTCAATTTCAGTCTTTCTACAATAGTGTCCAGTAGCCACGTAATCAGCTCCTAAACTTAAAGCGATTTTCATGAATACATCAAATTTTATCTCGCGATTACAAAGAACATCTGGATTAGGGGTTCTTCCTTTCTCATATTCATTGAACATATAGTCCACTATTTTCTCTTTATACTGCTCACTTAAATCGACAGTTTGAAAAGGAATACCTAATTTTTCTGCTACTAACAACGCATCATTACTATCTTCTAACCATGGACATTCATTTGATATTGTAACAGAATCGTCATGCCAATTCTTCATAAAAAGTCCAATAACTTCATACCCTTGTTTCTGCAATAAATAAGCGGCAACACTTGAATCTACTCCTCCTGAAAGTCCTACAACAACACGCTTCATCTTCAAAAAATTATAATTTATTAAGATTACAAAGTTACAAATATTTAAAATAGAAAATGAAGCAGTTTTAAAGCCGAATACTCTTTTTGTTCTTCGTTTCAATCACTTATAATTCATAGTAGAAATTTATTATCGCAGCTCTATTTTATTTACTAAAATGAATATTAAATAGTGTTTTTAAAAGTGTTTTTTCAAAAGAAAATTATGAATAAATATGATAAAAGTCATACTTATTTACTCCAATGTCACAGTATATTTGTTTCGTGAAAAAAGTTTTCCTCATACTAGCGCTACTAATACTTCTGAAACCGATGTTTCCCATTATAGAGTATGTAGTAAGGTATGATTATATTTCAAAAGTGCTCTGTATTAATAAAGATAAACCAAAATTAGAATGTAATGGTCAATGTCATTTAATGAAACAAGCCGCAAAGAATGCCGAAAGCGACGGTCCAATTTCTACTAATAAAAAGTTAAGTTCTCAAGAGATTGTATTTGTATTTTTTGAAGAATTAACTTCACAAACTATATTACCTCTTTATTTTCATAAAACTGAAAAAGCAAGTGGTATCTATTCCAATCTTTATTCTTACAAGCTGAGTGGATTCTTATTTCGACCGCCCACCATTATTTCATAAAATTTTAATTAAAGTACTTGCATTATTCTATTTTTTTTCCAAAAGTAGAAACTGCATGTGGTAACAATTGTTTGAAAGATTAATTCTTTACAAACGCATTTCCTATACACCTAAATAAAAATAAAATGAAATTTCAATTAAAAAACATAGTGACTGTATTGCTTGTAGCAATCACTTTTGCTTCATGTTCAACTGATAATAGTGAACCAATATTAATCAACGAATTAGACGGACTTACAAAAATTCAAGAAATAACAAATGACACTCATACCATTGAACTTTATTCGGCTTCAGGAACTCTACAACAAGGCTACAATGCAATTTCATTGAGGATTAAAAACAAGGCAACTAAGGAATACGAAACAAATGCTACCGTAAATTGGGCGCCAATAATGAAAATGTCTACAATGTCGCATGCTTGTCCTTATTCTGAAATTAAAAAAACTTCAGGAAAACAAACTTTATATAACGGCTATATTGTATTTCAAATGGCAGAAAACACGATGGAACATTGGTTTTTGACTATAAATTACAGCATTAATGGTGTCGCTGAAAGTGTTAGCGCTCAGATTGCTGTGCCTGCTTCAACGAAACAAAGAGTAACAACTTTTACAGGCACAGATGGCACAAAGTATCTGCTAGCATTTATTGATCCTTCAAACCCAAAAGTTGCTACAAACGAAATGACTGTTGGCGTTTATAAAATGTCATCCATGATGTTATTCCCAGTGGTTGATGGCTTCAAAGTTAAAATCGATCCAAGAATGCCAAGTATGGGAAATCACGGTTCGCCAAACAATGTTGACTTAACTCAGTCAAGTATCGATAAACTTTATCATGGAAAACTGTCATTGACAATGACTGGCTATTGGAAAATTAACCTCCAACTTCTGAATGAAAAAAATGAAGTTTTAAAAGGAGAATCAATCACTGACGCTGTTCCTTCAAGTACTATCTACTTCGAAATTGAATTCTAAACCTGCTATTTTAATTTAGATACACTTTAAACTTTTAAAAACATTATTTAAATATATTCTACAGCCATAACATTACAATTGTGATGGTGGTAGAACAATTTTTTCAAATCAAAGAGGCCAAAGCATCATATGTTTTGGCCTTTATAATACTCTTCATTATGAAAAAGATAGTATTTTTTTGGGTACTGTTTTGTCTTGCTATAGCTTCAATTTATGGACAAGAGCAAACTAAAGACAGTATTGCGCCAAATAATTTAAATGAAGTTATAGTTATTGGTAAAAAATCAGAAATAAGTCAGAAGCAAGTAAAACCTTTAGCAAGTATTGATGAATATTTACAGCAATCTGGTAAGATAGAAATGATTAAAAGAGGTGGTTACGCTTGGGAACCAGTTTTAAATAGTATGGCTACCGAAAGAACGCTAATTACCATTGATGGAATGCGAATTTTTGGGGCTTGTACTGATAAAATGGATCCTATTACATCATACATAGAAGTTTCTAATTTGTCTGAAGCTTCCATAAAGACAGGGCAGCAAGGCGCTTGCCATGGAGCAACAATCGGCGGAGCAATAGATTTAAAAAGAAACCGAAGCAGCTTTAATGATTTAGGTTGGAAAACTTCTGTAAATACAGGTTTTGAAACCAATAGTAATCAGAAGATTTTTGGAACAGCCGTTAATTATGTGAGCGATTCTTTTTACATCGACACAGACTTCATGTATCGAGACGCTGATAATTACAGCGGTGGAAACAGTCAAAAAGTATTGTTTTCGCAGTTTCGAAAATTCAACATATCTGCAACTTCTGGTTTTCTAATTGATAAAAATAAGTTAGTAGAAGGCTCTATAATATATGACAAAGCTACCGATGTAGGTTATCCAGCTTTACCAATGGATGTTTCTCTCGCAGAAGCTTTAATCACTTCATTAAAATTTGAGTACGTTCCGAAACCAGAAAACCTTACTTCAGATCTCACGTTGACCAATTGGGAAACTAAAATTTATTACAATACCATTACACATAAAATGGATGATACTAAACGTCCAGCAGTACCTATTCATATGGATATGCCAGGTTGGAGTGATACCTACGGATTCTATTCGAAAATAAAAGGAGTTTTTGAAAACCATCATTTTGATGTTGATTTAAACTCTTTTTACAATAGATCAATAGCAGAAATGACAATGTATCCAAGCGATCCCAATGAAAATTTAATGTTTATGTATACTTGGCCGGACGTTCGAACTTTTTACGGAAGTCTCTTTCTCGAAGATAATATAGCTTTGAATGCCGCATCTAGTTTAAAATTTTCCGCAAGTTTAGGAAATCATTTCAATGAAGTTGCAAATCAATTTGGTTTAGAAAGTTTACAAATTTTTTACCCAAAAATGAGTAAAAGTAAAAGCCGAATTTTAAAAAGTATTTCTGCTAACTATTTGCAGAATCAAAATGGTTTCGAATGCGGATTAGGTATCGCTTATGGCGAAAGAGCTCCTTCAGTTTCAGAAGGATATGGATTCTATTTATTCAATAGTTTTGATCGATATGATTACATAGGAAATCCAGGATTGAAAAATGAAAATTCAGTTGAAGGGAACGCCTTTCTAGGTTATAATAACAAATCGTTCTCTGCCAAATTAACTTCCTCTTATTTTCGTATTTCTAATTATATTATTGGAAAGCCGGATGCAACTGTCTTACCGATGACCATTGGCGCAAGCGGAATTAAAATTCACACCGCGTTAGATTACGCCACTATTTTCAATACAGATTTAAATTTAGAATATCAATTTGATTCCCATTTTAAAGCTAAAGGACAAGTAGTTTATAATTATGGAAAAGATTTTGAAAATCAAAATTTACCTTTCATTAGTCCGCTGCGCTATTCAACTGCTCTGAACTATAAAAGAGATCGTTTCTCATCAGAAATTATGATTCAAGGAAATGCAACACAAACTCAATACAGTCCCTTTTACGGTGAGGATAGAACGTCAGATTATGCCATTGTAAATCTTTCATCAAGTTATTTGTTTACAATTAATGAAAGTAAATTAAATGTGAGAGCTGGAATAGAAAATGTTTTAGATACGTATTATTCAACTTTTTCTGATTGGAATAATATTCCAAGAAAAGGAAGGAATTTCTTTTTGAATATAACTTTTGCGTATTAGCTATTATTTCTTTCGATAATAAAAATTGCACATACCTCCATAAAATAGTAATGGAGCTATGTGCAAATCTTTTTGTTGTTAACTAAACTATTTTACAGAAGTAGTTAATTAACGATAGTTGCGATACCACTTGTTTTAAAATAAAAATTAGCGCTTCGTATCCATAAAAAAATTACTCTAATATCTTAAAAAAGTATCTCCAGATTTAATTCCAAGCGCCAATTCTTCAAGATTTGTATTCTCTAACATAAAGGCTAGTTCATTTCTAATCTCTTTAAACTTATCGTGGACTGGACATGGATGATCCTCTGAACATTGATTTAATCCAAGGCCACATCCTGTAAAAACGCGGTCGCCATCTAACGCTGTTACAATTTGCGCAAGGGTTATTTGACTCATTGCTGTTTTCGAAATTTCGAAGCCACCTCCTACTCCTTTTACAGAACTCACAATTGAACTTTTTGATAATATCTGCAGAATTTTTGCTGTAAAAGCTTCTGGAGAGTCTATCTTTTTTGCAATATCTTTTAGTCCCACACGATTGTTTTGGCACGATTGAGATGCGATAAAAATAGTAGCTCTAATGCCGTATTCACAAGTTTTAGAAAACATAATCGAATTTGTATATGAAGTGAAATGGTTGTAATTCTTACCTCTAATTAAAAAAATGGCATTTAAAGTCTTTATTAACTCCAGAAAACATCTTCTAAGTTTTCTACAAAAACTTCGTGCGTATGAATCTCACTAATCTTTGATAATTGCAGTTCAGTAGCTTCGCTTTGAATTTCAGGAAACAAAACGCGCTCTTCAAATCTAATATGCTTTTCTAATTCTTCCTCAATACGTCCTAAGGCTTTCTCTAAGTCAGAAGTTTGACTAAACAGTCTTTTTAATCTTCGATGATCTGTCAAAGCTTGTTTAACGAGTTCATTTGATGAATCTAAAACCGTAAAAATGTAGTTCTCTTCTAGTTCGAAATGAGGCTCTAAGTGTGTTACGAAAAACCAATCAGCATATTTTTTTATGCGTTCTAATTCAATTTTTCTAGAGAAACCTGTTCTAATCTTCCAACATAATTGCAAACCGTGATGATGATCATGACTTAATGGTTGCAATTCTATAGCTCTTTTTAAAGGTCTATTTGAAATCATATTCTAAAAATTTAAATCGCCCCTAACGAATAAAAAAACAATTATTAACTTTAAAAAGTTATTAATGTCAACTGATCGCATGTGAAAAACCATTTTAATTTACTTGTTTAGATCTTTTTTAGTTTTGGGGAGAAAATTATCAATATAAAGATGGTTCACATAAAAAGTATTACATTTTCAAAGGTACGCTTTCAAAAAGACATTTTCATCTTATTTAATTTGAAAGTGTAGTTTAATGTTTGCGATCGAAAGATTTACATTTTCTAATTGCCGATTCGAATAGCATAATCCTTTATGAGCAAATAGAAGAAATTATTCTTGATCGTAGAAAAAAACCTCAATTAAAAGTATGATTGCAATGCAAATTAGCCATATACTATCTTTTTATAAAGCAATTTTGAATATTCAATTTTTAAAAGAGTAAGATTCGATTATTAATTGTATTGCAGCGAATGATTTAAAAATGTAAAAATTTAGTATCATAATCTGCTGAAGCACAAACTAATTAAATATTTTAGCGGCAAATAAAAAAACACATAGAATCATATTGCTATCAAAATAAATAAAAGGCTTTTTTATTTCTATTAGAAAACTCAAATCTAGTTAAGAAATAATTTCCAAAGATGCCTATTATAATGATTCAACTATGTTTCTATGTGCTATAGAACTATTACGAAGGTTTAACATTTGAATGTTTATCTTCTAAAATTAGTATTTACTTTTTCGAAGCAAATTTTTGCTCTAAAAGTGCAGCGGAAGGGAACAAAATATTATTTTCTAAGTGAATATGTTTGTGCAAATCCTGCTCAAAGTCTGACAACATTGCAAATGTCACTTTATAAGTACTACAACCATCTGCTGGCGGAGTATAATTATTAGTTAGTTCAGCAATTTTCACAAAACGATCTCCCTCTGCTTCATGTTCAGCCATCATCATTGCTATAGGATTTTTTACAGTGCCAAAATGAGGTGCGGGAATAATTTCATCTGCAAGACTTGCTTTCGCTAGTTTCTTAATAAATGGAAACAACATTAATTCTTCTTTTTTCATGTGTTGCGCTAATTCGCCAGCACATCCTTTAAAAAGTTCATTAATTTCAAATAGTTCAGGGTGATTTGCTCCATGTACTTTGCATAACTTGTCTAAAAATGGAAGTAAAATTTGTGTTTTGTCTTCCACATAACGGTGATGTGTTTTCTCTATATAATCTGCTAATAAATCTAATGGCCATAATTTAAAATCAATTCCGCTATCATCCTTAGAGTTTAAAACAGCTTCTATCTCATCATGTAATACATTAGTATCAATGTTCTTTTTTTCACAGGCCTCTTCAATACTCCTGTTTCCTTTGCAACAAAAATCAATTCCGTATTTCGAAAAAACTGCTGCTATTCTAAAATCTTTTGCTACATATTCGCCAATTGTTATTTTTTCTAAAGTTTCCATAATTATTATTTTTATGTTGAAATGTTTTTACAAATCTAATACTATTTTGAATAACGGACAAATTTATCCTTAATAAAATTTGAATTATTATTAGTTTATAGGAATATGATTTACAGATAATTACAATCCAAATTTTTTACTATTCTGTAAATTAATACTTTATTTTAAAAATATAAAAAAGATGATTTTTATCATGTTTTAAAAATAATTTATACTAGTAATTTGCAGTAACTAAATAAAGGATAAAATTGTCCTTTATAGCAAAATAATTTTTTATTAACTAACAAAAACAGATAATTATGCTTTCAAAATCACAAGCAAGAGCATTTTTTTTGGGAGGAACACTAGTCACCTTTTTAATCTTTATAGGATTGACTATTTATTCGTTCATGCCCCGAAACGATCAAACCAACTATGGTAAGATTACAAAAGAAGTAGTGAGAGGAAAAGAAATTTGGGAACAAAACAATTGTATGGGTTGCCACAGCATTATGGGTGAAGGAGGCTATTATGCACCGGAACTTACGAAGGTATTAGAACGTCGCGGTGAAGGTTACGTCAAAGCAGTTCTAATATCACCAGTTCCATGGAATCCTAAAGGTAGAAAAATGGTTGCATATAAAATGAGCGAAGCTGACGCCAATGCAATGGTCGCTTACTTCGAATGGATTGGCAAAATTGACTTAAATGGTTTTGATAGAATAGTATCGCCATTAGCGAAAGACGAAGAATAATCTAAAATATATAAATATGAAATATAAATCACAAAAAGTAGCCTATTGGTTTTTTGCCTTGTGCATGCTTTTGTTCTCGCTACAAATTATTTACGGCTTTATAATGGGCTTTGACCGCATTGGATTGCAAGGCCTACACGAAATTATTCCCTTTAACACGGCAAGAGCTGTACATACTAATTTACTTGTTGTTTGGCTATTAACTGGATTCATGGGAGCCGCATATTATATAATTCCTGAAGAAGCGCAACGCGAATTAATAAGTGTAAAATGGGCTTACGTCCAACTAATATCTTTAGCTGTCGTAGGAGTTGTAGCAATCGTTGGCTTTCACTTTAATCACTGGGAAGGAAGAAAATTCCTTGAAATTCCTAGAGAATTAGATTATTTAGTAGTTGCTAATGTGTTGCTTTTCCTAGGAATAATATTAGGAACTTTATTTAAAGGAAAACGTCAAACAACTACTGCTTTGATACTTACTATGGGTCTTTTATTTGCAGCTCTGCTGTATATTCCTGGAATGATTTGGTTTGATAGCCAAGTAATGGATTCATTCTTTCGCTGGTGGGTAGTTCACTTGTGGGTTGAAGGTGTTTGGGAATTAATTATGGGAGGTATCCTTTCGTTCTTACTTATAAAATTAACAGGAGTTGATAGAGAAGTGATCGAAAAATGGTTGTACGTAATTGTTGGTCTTACTTTTCTTTCTGGAGTTTTAGGAACTGGTCACCACTACTACTACATTGGAGTGAATAAAATATGGTTAGTTGTAGGTGGAATTTTCTCAGCATTAGAACCTTTAGCTTTCTTAGCCATGGCATTATTTGCTGTGAATATGTATAGAAAGGGAGAAAAAAGTCATCCCAATAAAATTGCTTTATTATGGACTATAGGTTCAGCAATCGTATCTTTTGTAGGTGCTGGTTTATTAGGTTTTGCTCATACTTTACCACAAACAAACTTGTATACTCACGGAACATTGGTGACAGCTATGCATGCACATTACGCTTTTTGGGGTGCTTATGCAATGATTGTGTTAGCAATTATTAGCTATGCGTTGCCTAATTTAACTGGACGTAAACGTTATGAAAGTTCACAGGGAATGGCAGCTTTCTGGTTGTCCAATATCGGAATCCTGGGAATGACTGTTGCTTTTGGTGTTGCTGGTGTAGCGCAGGTTTACATGGAGCGCAAAATGAAAATGGATTTTATGGATGTTCAAAATGAAATCAGTATTCACTTTGTAGTACTACTTATTTGTGCCACAATGTTCACGATTGGAATAGGATTATTTATTTATGATTTTGTCAAATACGGACTTCCTACAGATGAAGCTTTGATCGCTGAAAATGAAAGTAACGATTAGCTTATAATAAATAGAAATTTCAAAAGAGATTCTTTGAACTGAAAGTTTAAAATAATATTTCCAGAATGCTATAACGACCGTTTTTAAGATTTGCATTTCCAAAAAAACAACTGTTACCGCATTCTGGTTTATTTTTAAAAGTAAAATAAAATGTTAGAAAACACACCATATTATCATCCTGTTGGTAAAGAAATAGATGTCTTTAATCATGCTTACCAAAACAAAATTCCTTTTTTACTAAAAGGTCCCACTGGAACAGGAAAATCACGCTTTGTGGAATACATGGCGCATCTATTAAATAAGAAAATCATAACTATTAGCTGTCACGAAGAGACTTCTTCTACTGATTTAATTGGACGATTTATTATAAAAGGTGCAGAAACTGTTTGGCTTGATGGTCCTTTAACCACTGCCGTGAAAGAAGGAGCGATTATTTATCTTGATGAAGTTGCAGAAGCACGTCCAGATGTCATCGTAGCGATTCACTCCCTCACAGATCACAGACGAGAATTATTTATAGACAAATTAGGTGAAACCGTAAAAGCGCATACAGATTTCATGCTAGTCGCTTCTTTTAATCCAGGTTACCAGCGCGGTTTTAAAGAACTTAAACCTTCTACTCGCCAGCGCTTTATTGCTGTAGCATTCGAATATCCTGAGCCTAAAGTAGAAATAGAAATTTTAGTTAATGAAACTCAAATAGATTCTAATACTGCTAAAAAGTTAGTAGCCATTGGTAACAAAATTAGAAATTTAACTGAATTAGGTCTTACAGAAACTGTCTCAACACGACTTTTAATTGATGCCGCTAAAATTATTTGCTCTGGTCTTCCAAAGCGTTTATCTGTGCACGTTGCAATAGTGGAACCGCTATCAGATGACCTGCAGACCGTGCAGGCATTAAAAGACTTATGTGATTTGATGATATAAAAAATAGTGTTCAGAATTTAGTTTATAGTGTTCAATTGAATGCGATTATGTAAAATTTTATACTAGCATAAAGCACTGAATACTAGCACTAGATTTTGATTACTGAACACTGAATACTGAATACTGAACACTGAATACTAAAATTATGGGATTCGAAATAGATGAATATATAGTTGGAAAGTTTTTTAAACACTTAAAGAAAAGCAGAAAAGTCAGTCCTGAAATTATTGCGAGAACAGTTACTCTTGATAACATCAAACCTAGATTGACTATTTTAGCTAGAGCTTTAACTGGGAATCCAATTGAAATCTTCCCTGCTGAACTTGAAGGCGGTTATAAAAATAATAATTTCTTTCTTCCAATTTCTTTCAGTGCTTTGCCCACTAAAGAGGAAAACTTTACGTTTTACCTCTTCAGAGTTTTATATTTAAGCGTTCAACAGCGTTTAAATTTAAACTGGAATTATCTAGAAAAAGAGCAACCTTTAATCCAATCCCAAAAAAAAGCATTTGAAACTTCTAATGATGTTTTGACTGTTTTATTTGAAGAATTTTCGATCGGTAAAAATTTTCACACTCAATTAAAAAACCATTATTTCCAACAAGCAACTGAAAAAATAGCAGCTGATTACTCCTGGATCTATGGAAAATGGATGCAAAATGATAAAGAAGTAAAATCAGATTCTGTTTTAGAAAACTTCTCTGATTTAACTAAAAAAGTAAACGAAAACAAACCGTTAACCACTTTGAAATCAAATGCCGTTGAGGAAGTAATCACAGTTGAATTAGATAAAAAACAACAAGAAGATTATGTATTACTTCACAATTTTGAAAAAGCGGAAACCGCAGAAGAATTCAATGGAACTTGGCGCGACTTTGATGGTTCAGATGAACTAGAAGAACATCAAGAAGCGCTAGAAGAACTAAACATGAAATATACAGTGCGAGTTGATGACACGGCACATTCTGTTTATCAATCAGACTTCGTAGAGAATACTTCCATTTCTGAAAGTGCAGAAATTGATTCTAAAGGTTTTCATCTTACCTACAGCGAATGGGATTTTAGCAAACGCATTTACAAGGAAAACTTCTGTAAAGTATATCCAAAGTCACAGCAGAAAATAGATCGGGATTATTACAAAAAAACAATTACAAAAAATGCTTCAACTTTATTAGGCTTGCGCAAAATGTTGACGAACGTTAATAATCGTATGCAGCAGCAAAAGCGACAATTACAAGGTGACGAATTTGATATTGATGCAATCACTGATTTATATGTCGATGTACACTCTAAACGCACTCCATCCGAGAACGTGTATGTTTCGAATCGAAAAAAAGATAAAGATTTATCCATTTTAATTCTTTTAGACATAAGTCTTTCTAGTGATGGCTACGCAGCAGGAAATCGAGTAATTGATGTGGAAAAAGAAGTTTCAATTCTTTTTGGCGAAATACTAAATGAATTTAATATCGATTTTTCAATCGACAGCTTTTACTCTAAAACTCGAAATTTCTCTACATATTTAACAGTTAAAGATTTTGACGAAAACTGGAATACTGCAAAACATAAGATTGGAGCTATTGAACCAAGTGGGTATACTAGAATTGGTGCTGCTTTAAGACATGCAGGTGCGCGACTAGACACTAGAAATACTAAAAATAAATGGGTAATACTGATCTCTGATGGAAAGCCAAACGATTATGATAAATATGAAGGTAAATATGGAGTAAATGACGTAAAGCAAGCACTTCGCGAACTGAATAGAAGGAATATTAATTCCTATGCCTTAGCGATTGAAGCACAAGCTAAATACTATTTACCACAAATGTTCGGGCAAAATCATTATCAAATTTTAACGACTCCAGTAGAATTATTGCAATCGCTGGTTAAGTTATATGAAAAAATAAAACATCAAAAATAGATTTAAAAGTAAGATACTTTTAGAGTTAATTTATCATTTCAATATCTAGCTTTTAATTAGCAATAAACTCAATTAAAAATGAACGCACTTAAGATCAATTATAAAAATTTATATTTTCCACCTGGAGGCATCTTAATGTGGATTATTATATTTCTTGAACTCATAACTTTTGGAATGGCTCTCATAGCATTTGCTATGTACGGAAGTGAAGAACCGTCGCTGTTTCATCAATCTCGATTGCAACTCAATAGCACTTTTGGTGCTGTAAATACAGTTTTTCTGTTAACGAGTGGTTTTTTTATGGCTAATGCTGTTCGCGAATTTAAAGAAAAAAACTTAAAAAAGTCCTCACTATATTTTAAGTTAACAATGCTTGGAGGAGTACTATTTTTAATATTAAAAACTATTGAATATTATCATAAAATTGAATTTGGAATCACAATAGATACCAATACTTTTTTTGCGTTTTATTGGCTATTGACCGGCTTCCATTTAATCCACGTTATAATGGGATTAGTGATTTTAGTTTGGACAAACCACGGAATGATGAAAAACAACTCTGATACCGAAGTTGTAGATGTCGAAGCCTGTGCTGCGTTCTGGCACATGTGTGATTTGATTTGGCTTCTATTATTTCCTGTTCTCTATTTAATTTTTTAATTATGAAAAAGACACTTTTATTAAATTACGGATTACTAATTATATTGACCGTTACCACTGCATTTTTATCCAATTATACAAGTATTACTAACGTCGCTGTAAACCTGATATTAGTAGCATCAGCTTTTAAATTTATTATAGTAGCCTTCCAATTTATGGAATTAAAAAAGGCAAATGCTTTCTGGAAAGTGAGCGTAATTGTTGTTTTATTTCTAATTATTACTCCCATTCTTTTGCTTATAAATAATTCCTAAAAAAAAGTTAAAAACATGATAAATATCATAATAAAGGACCGAACTATCCCCTACTTTTACACTATAAATTAAGATAAACTCAAACCTAATTATTATGAATAAGCAATTCAATTTAATCCAGAAAAGTAAGCTAATTGCAATCGTGTTTTTTCTCGCAATCGGACTATTCTCTTGCAAAAAGAATGAAGATAAAGATGCGAAATATTATGAAAGCATTAAAGTGGAAGGTCAGAAAACGGCAGAACTTACTGCTCCACCTTTCGTTCCAAAACCAGTTGGTGATCGTCCTGCGATGAGACTTGTGGTTAATATGGAAATTAAAGAACAAGAAGGCGAAATGGTAGATGGTGTAAAATATACCTATTGGACATTTGGTGGTTCAGTTCCTGGAAGTTTTATTAGAACACGTGTTGGTGACGAAGTGGAATTTCACTTAAAAAATCATCCAGATAATAAAATGCCCCACAACATTGACTTACATGCAGTGACAGGACCTGGTGGAGGAGCTACTTCATCACTTGTTGCACCAGGGCATGAAAAAGTTTTTAGTTTTAAAACATTGAATCCAGGTTTATATGTGTACCACTGTGCTACGGCTCCTGTGGGAATGCACATCGCAAATGGAATGTACGGTTTGATTTTAGTTGAACCAGAAGGAGGATTACCTCCAGTTGACAAAGAATACTACATTATGCAAGGAGATTTCTATACTAAGGGAGCTTATGGCGAACAAGGAAATCAACCATTTGATATGAATAAAGCAATTAAAGAACAACCAGACTACGTTGTATTTAATGGAAAAGTAGGAGCTTTAACGGGAGACAAGTCGTTGACTGCTAAAAAAGGAGAAACGGTACGTATTTTTATGGGTAATGGTGGACCAAACTTAGTTTCATCTTTTCACGCAATTGGAGAAATATTTGACAGAGTACATGTTGAAGGTGGTGATTTAATTAATAAAAATGTTCAAACGACGTTAATACCAGCTGGTGGTGCTGCAATTGTGGAATTTAAAGTTGAGGTTCCTGGTACATTCATTTTAGTTGACCACTCTATATTTAGAGCATTCAACAAAGGAGCTTTAGGGATGTTGAAAGTTGAAGGAGATGAAAATAAGAAAGTATACTCTGGAACAATTCAAGAAGGAATCTATTTACCTGAAGGAGGAACAATTCAAACAATGCCAAAAGAAAATGGTGCAGCAAAAGCTGTTGTAGTAAAAACAGTTGCTGAACAAATTAGTTCTGGAAAAGGATTATACGATAGAACATGTTCTGCTTGTCACCAATTAGAAGGACAAGGTATTCCAAACGCTTTCCCTCCATTAGCAAAATCAGATTACTTAAATGCTAATCCGGACAGAGCAGTGAATGCTGTATTACACGGATTGAGCGGGGAAATTAGTGTAAATGGTAAAAAATTCAATAATGTAATGACCAGTCAAAACCTTACTGATGATCAAGTAGCTGATGTTTTAACTTATGTATATAACAGTTGGGGTAATAATAAAACAGTTGTAACTCCAGCCAAAGTTAAAGAGTTAAGAGCAAAACCAGCTCCAAAAACTAAAGACATTCACGAATAAACATATAACAACAATAATATTTAAATTATGAAAAAGTATATTTTTACAATCGCCATGTTAGCTATCGCTTTCCAGGGATATAGTCAAAATGCAGAAAAAGGCAAAAAAGTGTATAATCAAGTTTGTGTTGCTTGTCATCAAGCCACAGGATTAGGAATACCTGGAGCGTTTCCTCCTTTAGCGAAGTCAGATTACTTAAACAAAGATGTCAATAGAGCGATTAAAGGCGTTGTTAAAGGTCTTACAGGTCCCATAGTGGTAAACGGTAAAAAGTACAATAGTGCCATGCCTGCTCAAGCACTTAATGATCAACAAATAGCTGACGTTATGACTTATGTTTACGCAAGTTGGGGTAATAATAAAACAGTGGTGACTCCAGCAATGGCAAAAGCACAAAGAAAATAATTAATACAATATTAAAAAAATAGCCATGTTTAAAAGGAAAATAGTTTTGTCATTATTTCTATTACTAATAGCAACATCGCTATGGGCTCAAGGAGCTAAAATGGTTACTATTGAAAGGGGAACTTTTGTTCCCCTTTATGGTGCCACTAGTAAAACCCCAGTAGAAGTTAAATCTTTCTACATCGATGTTTATCCAGTTACAAACGCTGAATTTCAAGCATTTTTAAAAAAATATCCTGAAAACACCCGTTCAAAAATGAAAGGAATTTTTGCTGATAAAAGTTACTTATCACATTGGGAAAGTGATTTTAATTACGGTAAAGGAAATTTAAGTAATGCTCCAGTAACAAACATATCCTGGTTTGCTGCTAAAAAATACTGCGAATGTCAAGGCGCAAGATTACCCACTATGGACGAATGGGAATATGTAGCAATGGCTGATGAGAAAAGAATCGATGCACGCACAAAAGAAAGTTTCAACAAATATATTATGTCTTGGTATGAGAAACCAAATACCTATGCTAATCCTGTAGGCGAAACATTCAAAAATTATTGGGGTGTTTATGATATGCATGGATTAGTTTGGGAATGGACTTCTGATTTCAACAGTATCTTTCTTTCTGGAGAATCGCGAAAAGATAAAGATTCTGATAAGAATTTATTTTGTGGAAGTGCTTCTGTAAATGCAACTGATTTAATGAATTATGCCGCATTTATGCGCTACGCTTTTAGAGGAAGTTTAAAAGCTCGATATACTACAAAAAATCTCGGCTTTAGATGTGCTAAAGATAAAATTAAGGTTAGTAAAACAAACTTAAAATCAAAAAAATGAAATTAAATACTACAAATACTCCTTCTTTATTTCGAAAAAAAGAAAGTTTAAAGAGTATATTCAGATTTAATACAATTATTTTTTTAGTTGTGACTTCACTACTTCTATCGCTTCAATCATGTAATAAAAAAGCTGAAAGTCCTAAAGAGGAAGAAAAGCCTATTTCTGAACTATCAATTTATAATCTTCCTTCTAAGTGGACTACTCAAGATGGGAAAGATATTGAGATGAAAGATATGAAAGGAAAGGTTCTAGTGATGGTAATGATTTATACTTCTTGTAAAGCTGCTTGTCCAAGACTGGTTGCAGACATGAGAAATATTGAAAGTCGCATCCCTAAAAAAATAAAAGATAATGTGAAATTTGTGTTAGTAAGTATTGACCCAGAGGTTGATACTCCTAAAAGATTAAAATCATTTGCAATCGAAAATAAAATGGAATCTGACCAATGGGTTTTCTTACGTTCAACCGAAGAAAACACTAGAGAATTTGCTGCTGTTCTTGCAGTAAACTATAAAAAGATAGATCCAGTAGATTTCTCTCACTCTAATATTATTAGCGTCTTTAATGCTGAAGGAGAACTTTCTTATCAGCAAGAAGGCTTAGGCGTAAACTCTGACGAAACGATAAGTAAAATTACTGAAGAAGCTGGAAAGCTAAAATAAATCCTAATGAAATTATCAAACAAAATATGTTTATCACTTTTAGTAATGATAAGCGCAGCTAGTTACGCTCAAGAATTAGATGTTAATTTACAATTACGACCGCGCTTTGAATATAGAAATGGTTACAAAAACCTACTTTCTAATGGCGATGATGCAACATCGTTTGTTTCACAACGCTCTCGCTTGAATTTAAATTTCCACCAAGAAAAGTTAAAAACAAAATTGACTTTGCAGAATGTACGAACATGGGGAGATGTCGCAACAACATCGCCAACAGATAAAAACGGAATTTCAGTTTTTGAAGCTTGGGCACAATATGATCTAAGTCCTGAATGGACAACTCGCATTGGGAGACAAGTGATTGCATATGATAACCAGCGGATATTTGGAGAAATTGATTGGTCTCAGCAAGGTCAAAGCCATGACGCAGCATTACTAACATTTCATCCTAAAAATCACCAATTAGATTTAGGATTTGCTTTAAATTCTAACGCAGAAAATTTAGTAGCACCAAAAACTCCATACACTACCAATTACAAATCGATGCAATATGCATGGTACCATACTCAATTCAGTAAAATTAATCTTAGTTTACTGCTCTTGAATACAGGATACGAATTCGAAAAAACAGTTGGAGATTTAGAAGTGGATTACAAACAAACTTTTGGAACATATCTTTCTTTCAAAGAAAATAATTGGGATACTAATTTAGGAATATATGGTCAGTCTGGAGAAACTGCAGATAAAAAAGTAAATGCGCTTTATGCCGGTGCATTCTTCGGTTATTCTGTTTCGAAACAATTCAAAATAGGAGTAGGTCACGAATACTTATCTGGAAAAGATCAAGATGATAGTAGCACTGCTATTAAATCATTTAGCCCAATTTTCGGAACTAACCATGCTTTCAATGGATTTATGGATTATTTCTATGTAGGAAATCATCAAAATAGTGTTGGATTAAATGATACTTATTTGAAATTAAATTACACTTCTAGCAAGTGGCAATTTGGACTTATTCCACATATTTTTAGTGCACCAAATACTGTTTTAGATGTAAATAATAATAAAATGGAATCCTATTTAGGAACAGAAATCGATCTAACTGCAACTTATACTATTCGAAAAGATATTGTTGCGATGGCAGGCTATTCACAAATGTTTGGCTCATCAAGTTTAGAGCGAGTTAAAAATGTAAGTAATCCAGCAGATACAAATAATTGGGCTTGGATAATGGTTTCTTTCAGCCCTCGTATTTTTACTTTAAAATAAAATCTATTAATTCAGATAAAGGGGTAAACAAATAATTTTGTTTACCCCTTTTTTTATATACTTTTTATAAAAAACTTATAATAATAGTAGGATGAAATTCATTCTGCAAAAGGTAACCAAAAAAGTATTTCTTTTAAAATCTAGTTTTAAGTTTTAATTTCATTTTGAGAAATAGACATATTTACTTCCTTTACTAATTTTCCTTTTTCGAAAAATTGCCAGATTCCTGACTTTTTCCCGTTTACAAAATTACCCATAGATGCAATTTCACCACTCCCATCTCTAAAAATTGCCAAACCACTATATACATCATTTTTAAAATTAGACTCTTCTAATAGCGTTCCTTTTTCAGTATATTTTTTATAGAAACCATTTTTTAAATTATTTTGATAGTTTGCCTCCTCAGCAATTTTGCCGCTACTGTAGAAAACAGTTCTCACGCCGTCCAACTTTCCCTTTATATAATTTTCATTTGTCATTAATATTTTTGATGCTAAATGATAATATTTCCATTCTCCTTCAAATAATTTATTCCTGACAAGACCTTCGCTTACTTTATTATTTTTTTGATCAAAGAAAATTGTGTAAGCTGAGTTGTCTTTAGGATTAAATTCCCTAGTAGCAATTAATGATCCTTTTTTAGTGTCATCGTAAAAACTAAAAACTCCACTCTCCTTTCCATGAACAAAATTTCCCTCATAACGCAGACGTTTAGAATCAGCATAAGTTCCTTTCCATAATCCATTCTTCTTTCCTTTATCATCAACTTTATTTACCTCCACTTGCGCTAAAAGCCCACAGCTAAATAAAAGTATTGCTACCATTAAAAAGTATCTTTTATTTATTTTCATTTTGACTATTTTAAATTCATATTACTTAAACAAATTTAATCTCTTTTTATTACATACTCATACAAAGGATGACATTTAGCAAAACCGATAAATAATTTGCACCTGTAATTTATAATTTTAGTATCAAAAACATAATTTAAATTTTGTTTAAACTTTATATTAAAATAGCAAACCTATATTATGTAGAAAAACCAATATACATAATAATTTAAAAGCCAAAACCCTCATTTGCAGATGTTAAACAAAAATAAATTAATTCATAAAATATTCATTTTGTTTAAACTTATTCAGAATTTGATAAACATAATTAAAATTATTTATTAGATTTGCTTAAACAATTAAAACAAACATCATGAAAAAACTATCAAAATTAAAAGTAATTGCATTAGCACTTTTTGCTATAGCGTTCGTATCTTGCGACAACAGTGACGATCCCACACCTATGCCAGTGGACAAAACCATCACTGGTTTAGCGGTAAAAAATTCGAATTTAAAAATTTTAGTACAGGCATTAACTCGTGCTGAATTAGCTGCAACACTTCAAGGTTCAGGTCCATTCACCGTTTTTGCACCTACAGATGCTGCTTTTACAGCATTCTTAAAAACAACACCTTATGCAACCATTAATGATGTACCAAAAGATGTGTTGACTCAAATATTATTAAACCACGTTGTATCAGCTACAGCAAAATCAGGAGATTTAAAAACTGGTTATATCAAAACTTTAGCAAAAGGAAGTGCTTCAACTTCTAATACATTAAGTATGTATGTTGACGTTACAGCAGGTGTTAAATTAAACGGTGTATCAAATGTAACTACTGCTGACGTTGTTGCTTCTAATGGAGTGATTCACGTAGTTGATGCAGTAATCGGACTTCCGACGATAGTTACTCATGCATTAGCAAATAAAAACTTTACTTCACTTGTAGGTGCTTTAACAGGAGCAGGACAACCTGACTTTGTAGGTACACTTTCTGGAACAGGACCGTTCACTGTATTTGCTCCAACTAACGCAGCTTTCACAGCTTTAAACACAGAATTAGCGCCAGGAGGAATCGCTGGAGTTTCTGCAGCTAACTTAACAAAAGTACTACAATACCACGTGGTGAGCCCAGGTAACGTATTAGCAGCGACACTAACAGAAGGACAAATGGTAACTCCAATCCTTACACCAGCTCAAAAATTTACTATCCAATTAACAGGTGGTGCGAAAATTAAAGACGCTAGTAACAGAATATCGAACATTATCATAACTGATGTTCAATGTGCAAACGGAGTAATCCACGCTATCGACAAAGTATTATTACCAGCGCTATAACTTACTGAAGAATTTTAATTTTCTAAATAAAATTAAGTTACACACAAAAAAATGGACCTTAAACATAACGTTTAAGGTCCATTTTTTTTATATCTAAAGTATAACTATCTATCTAAAATTTATAAACAGTCATATACCCATTAACTGTTTATCAAAAAATATGGTTTTAGATTACATACAAAATCTGCTGTAAAACTACCGATATTAGCAACTGAATAATTGCTATCAGTATTGAAAAAATAATAAGTGTGACTTACTAAATCTACTAGCTTACTATCGTTCACTACTTTTAACTTAAAAATACACTAAAGTCCTCTCTCTTCTATTGCAATCCCATCAGTCCCTTGTGATTTATTAATTCAAATCTGTGAACACAAAAAAGGCAATTAAATAAATCTAGATTTATCTAATTGCCTTTTACTTATTTTAAGAAAGCTTATTTCTTCTTTTTATCTAATGCTTTTTGAGCTTCAGCTTGTTCCATCACTTCTTGAAGTTTTTTCTGGAACTTACCTTGTTTTTTTGGCTCTTTCAATTTGTTCTCTTGAATTTGACTGTGAATCTTATCGCTATCAATAAAGTATCTCTTAATCACAATCATAATTCCAATAGTAATAAGATTTGATATAAAGTTATATAAACTCAATCCAGCACCGTAACTATTGAAGAAAATCAACATCATTAAAGGAGAAACATAAATCATGATTTTCATCATCTTAGCCATATCTGGCATTCCTTCTTGTTGTGGCGCAGCCATTTGTTGATCTCCAGAAGTCATTTTCATATAAAAGAAAATCGCTATCGCAGCTAATATTGGAAATAAACTAATATGGCTTCCGTACATTGGAATATGGAAAGGTAATTTTATAACCTCATCAAAAGAAGATAAATCATCTGCCCAAAGGAAGCTTTTTTGTCTTAATTCAAATGCTGAAGGGAAAAACTGGAACGACGCATACATGAAAGGAAGCTGAATCAATGCTGGAATACAACCCGCCATTGGATTTACACCTGCTTTGTTGTACAACTTCATTGTTTCCTGCTGTTTCTTCATTGGATCTTTCTTAAACTTATCACCCAATTCAGCAATCTCAGGACGAAGTACTTTCATCTTAGCTTGCGATAAGAAAGACTTGAAAGTAATAGGTGACATTGCTATTTTTATAAGAATAGTAAAAACAATAATCGCTATCCCATAAGAAATATAATCACTTAAAAATCCAAATAAAGGAATAAATATAAACTTGTTAATCCATCCAAAAACTCCCCAACCTAACGAGATAATTTTTTCTAAATTCTTATCGTAATGCTTTAAAGTTGCATAATCTGTTGGACCAAAGTACCAACTCATTTTATGGTCTAATTCTCCGCTTGTAAATGCAAGTGGAATATTTGCTTTATATTGCTTAGTGTAAACTGTGTCAATTTTATCATCTTGAACTAAATTAACTGAAGTTACTTTAGCAGATTCTAATGGTGTTTTTGATAATAGTATACTTGAGAAAAAATGCTGTTTGAAAGCTATAAAAGTGGGCTTTTCTAAATCCTCTTCTTCTGATTGACCTAAACCAGCATAATCAATTTTTCCATCCTTATGTTCAAAATAGATCTCATTATAGCGGTTTTCATAAGCAATACTTTTTTCATTTCTGTACGCTTTTAAATCCCATTCTAAATCTAAAGGTTTTGAAGTATTCAAAACTTTATTCAATCCTTGAGAACGAATATCAAAATCCACCATATATTCGTTAGGCTTCAATATGTATTTGTACTCCAGGAATTCGTTAGCTCCCGCCTTCAATTTCATCGAAAGTACTTGATCTGCTCCAACTTTCTGCAAAGTAGGTTCGAAGAATAAATCTTTAGAATTTAAAGTTCGATTATCACTCGTAAGTAACTGCACATTTAAATGAGCATTATTGTTTTTGATCAATTCAACTAATTCGCCTGAACCTTTCTTGAATTTTTCGAATTTCTTCAAAACAGCTTCAACAATAAATCCTCCTTTATTTGAAATTGTTAATTTAACAACTTCATTCTCTATAACTGTTAAACCATCTTTAGCAGATGGAAGTGTCGCTGAATACGCAAAATTACCTAAGTTCTTTTGCAATTGAGCTAATTGTATTGAATCACCGGTAGTTGCTACAGCTACCGTTGCTGTTGCAATTGTTTTTGCTTCTAATTCTTTAGCTTTAGCTTCTTTAGATACTAATTCCTTCTTTGCTTTATCAGCCGCAACTACTTTTGGGTCTGGCTGATTTTGGTACATGATGAAGATCAAAATAACAAAAATCAATACAAAACCAATAATCGAATTACGATCAAATCTTTTTTCTTCCATCTTACTTTAAAAAGTTATAAATTTTAAGGTTACTGAAAACAAATTGTTAACAGTTATTTCTTTTTTGCCTTAACGGCTGCCGCCACGAAACTTACAAAAATAGGATGCGGATTCGCTACCGTACTTTTGTATTCTGGATGGTATTGTACACCAATAAAAAACGGATGATCTTCAATTTCTATAATCTCAACCAACCCAGTATCAGGATTTACACCCGAAGCAATTAAACCTGCATTTTGTAATTGCGCTACATAATTACTATTGTATTCATAACGGTGACGATGACGCTCTGAAATAGTATCTTTTCCGTATATTTTATGTGCCAATGAATCTTCCTTTATGTCACATTTCCAAGCTCCAAGACGCATTGTTCCACCTTTATCAGTTACTGTCTTTTGCTCTTCCATCAAGTTAACAACAGGATGAGAAGTATGTTCATTCATTTCAGTCGAATTAGCATCAGCTAATCCTAAAACAGTTCTTGAATATTCAATAATGGCCATTTGCATACCTAAACAAATTCCGAAAAATGGAATTTTATTTTCACGAGCAAGACGAACTGCGTCTATCTTACCTTCAATTCCTCTTTCACCAAAACCTGGAGCAACTAGTATTCCATCTAAATTAGCAAACTTTTCGCTGATATTACTAGCATCAATATGCTCAGAATGTATTGAAATCACATTAACTTTAGTTTCATTTGCAGCACCTGCATGAATGAAAGCTTCCAAGATAGACTTGTAGCAATCTTGCATTTCAACATATTTTCCAATCAATCCAATATTCACTGTGTGTTTTGGATTTTTCAATCGCTTTAAAAAGATATTCCAGTTTTTTAAATCTGGAGCTGCTTTTTTAGGCAAATCTAATTTCTTCAACGCTACGATATCAAGACCTTCTTCCAACATTAAATTTGGCACTTCATAAATAGTAGAAGCATCTATCGATTGTATAACTGCTTCTCTTTTTACATTACAAAACAAAGCTAATTTGTTTCTTAATTCTTCTGAAATTTCATGTTCTGTTCTACAAACTAAGATATCAGCTTTAATTCCGCTTTCCATCAACGTTTTTACAGAATGCTGCGTCGGTTTTGTTTTTAACTCACCTGCAGCAGCTAAGTAAGGAACTAATGTTAAATGAATTACAATAGCGTTATGCTCACCTAAATCCCAAACCAATTGTCTAACAGACTCGATATACGGTAAAGATTCAATATCTCCAACCGTTCCACCAATTTCAGTTATAACAATATCAAAGTCACCTGAATTACCAAGCAACTGCATTCTATCCTTAATTTCATTGGTAATATGGGGTACAACTTGTACTGTTTTTCCAAGAAATTCTCCTCTTCTTTCTTTTTCAATTACCGAAAGATATATTCTACCAGTAGTAACATTATTCGCTTGAGAAGTAGGAACATTTAAAAAACGCTCATAATGTCCTAAATCTAAATCTGTTTCAGCACCATCATCAGTAACATAACATTCCCCATGTTCATAAGGATTTAATGTTCCTGGATCTACATTAATATAAGGGTCAAACTTTTGAATTGTTGTACGGTATCCTCTTGCTTGTAACAATTTTGCTAAAGATGCTGCAATGATTCCTTTCCCTAAGGATGAAGTCACACCGCCTGTAACAAAAATATATTTCGTTTGATTCATTCTGTTGTTGTTTGTGTTGTAGTTGTGTAAAAAACTTGGCAAAAGTACGAATTAAATTAGAGAAACAGCCAATTAGATAATGAGAAAATAAATAGATAATTTTATTAAAAAGTTTGCACTTTAGAACATAAAAAAAAAGCTACTTAAAGCAGCTTTTTTTAGTTATATCGTAGTTATACACATTGTCAATAAAATATTTAATTTGGCTTAGGATACTTCTTTTTAATATTTCTTATTAACTCCTCTAAGCCATTAAGTTTCAATTCGTAAATTAACTTTAGTTGTTCTCCTAACTCGCCTTTAGGAAATCCCTTATTGGAATACCAAACAATGTAATATTCGGGTATATCGATAAGAAACCAGCCCTCATATTTGCCAAATGGCATTTTAGTGTGAGCGAGCTTAATGAGTTGTTTTTGGTTTTGATCCATTTGATAAAAAGAAAAAAGAAGCAAGAATAAAGATTCACTTTACACCTACTTCTTTCTTTAATAGCTAAATATTATTTCCAGTTAAAAGTAATTCGTTTTTCAACATCTGGATGAAGACTTAAAAACACGGGACAAGTCATTCCAGCTCTCTCAAGAACTGTCTTACTTTTTTGATCATTAGTTCCTTGAATTTCAAAAACTATTTCAATAGCACCAATTCGTCTTGGTTCAGCATTCATAACTTTTACCACTTCAGCAGTAGTACCTGCCAAATCAATTCCTAAATCTCTAGCTTTAATTCCCATAATAGTCATCATGCAAGTTGCTAAACCATTAGCAACAGTATCTGTAGGAGAAAACGCTTGTCCTTTTCCATTATTATCTACTGGTGCATCCGAAAGAATTTCGGTTCCAGATTGTATGTGAATCGACGATGTTCTTAAATCTCCTAAATAGGTTACTTTTGATGTCATTATTTTGCTTCTTTAATAGTTAAATCAGTGTCGTAATACAAAATATAGATTCCTTTATTTGCATATCCGCCACTTTCTTGTTTATAAAATTCAAATTTATTATCAACTTGTTCCGTTGCTGAGTTTTCAACAGTATCTTGGTATTTCTCGCCTTGAGACATACGCATCATGGTATCAAAAGTAAGGTCAAAACCTCTTGTTGCAAAAACAGTAGGATCAATTCTATTTTTCTTTTTAAACTCTTTTTCGAAAATTAAAGCTTCAGGAGATTCATTTTCGCGATTTACTGATGGATACATTAAATTCAACTTAGCTAAGTTGGCAATACTAACCTCATCAGTATCCAAAGTTTCATTAGGCTCTAAAATAACTAACTGGACTTTATAAGTAGACATTGAGCCTAACATTGCTGCAACT
This sequence comes from Flavobacterium sp. PL12, assembly GCF_039123485.1. NCBI lineage: Bacteria > Pseudomonadati > Bacteroidota > Flavobacteriia > Flavobacteriales > Flavobacteriaceae > Flavobacterium > Flavobacterium sp. PL12. The sequence goes on along the minus strand of NZ_JBANDI010000013.1, from coordinate 53,086 downwards.
GTCGCTTTAATCATTCCCGTATTTGCTGTTTCCATTACTACGTAGTTTATTTTATCTTTCACAAATAAACTTTTCAAGTTTTCACCTGAAACTCCACCGTTACCGTTAAGTACAGAAAATTGAACATCCTTTTGATTTTCCCTAATATATTTTATTATCGAACCTTTCTTTTTGTCTACGACTGCAATCATATTTCCACCTTTCGAACGCATAAATTCAAACATTGCATTTTTAACCGCGTCAGGCGACGGAACTGATTGAAAAACGTTTGCAAAAGAAACGCCTTGATCTTTAGACAAAGGAGATATTACAGCTACATCATTCGACAGCAATAACTCAGCGGTTTTATCAACATTACTTTGATAAAATGGCCCTATTACTACATTTGTATTTTGTAAATCATTATTACTTACAAGAGAAGTAATAGCAGATGAATTTTTAGTTTCTTGCGAATCAAATATTGAAATATCAATATTAAGACCTAATGTTTTTGCTGAGTCGATTGCTATTAAAGCACCTGCATAAAAATCTAAAGTCATATTTAGAAACTTATCCTTTTTTAAGCGTTTTGAAGTTGAATTAATTGAATCACTTTCGATTTTAGCAATATTAAATGGTAAGAGTAGCACTAATTTTTTTCTATCCTTACTTTTAACCTTTGATAACTCTGTGTATTCTTTTTTGGTTTCTTGAGCATTTACAATCTCAGCAGAAGTTCCAGGAACTTTCAAAACCATACCTTCTCTAACTCCTTCAGACAAAGCGGGATTCAATTTTAACAATTCCTCTTGAGTAATAGTGAACATTTTAGACAAACCGTATAATGTCTCTTTTGGTTTAACAGTGTATTCTTTATAATTTTTTGTATCCGCTATTCTTACACCTGGAGTAGCTGTTATGATTTCTTTTTTAATTTCTGCTTTTACTGGAATTACGTCTGTTTTTACAGCATTCCCCTTAATTAATAATTTAAAACCTTCTGGCAAATTAGTAACTACTTCAGGATTTTTACGTTCTAATTCTTGCAATGATATTCCATATTGTTTCGCAATAGAATATTTAGTTTCTTTTGGAAGAACATAATGGTAAACTGCTTTTTCTGTTGATTCAGCAGCTAGTTTTTGAGTTTTATTTGTTGGGATAGTCAGTGTCTGGCCTATTTGCAAGCCGTCTTTTTCAAGAAATGGATTTACTTGTTTCAATGCTTCTTCTGTTACACCATATTTCTTTTGAATACCGTATAAAGTCTCTTTTGGTAAAACCTGATGCGTTATCACATCGCCATTTGCCTTAGTTGGAACCGTTAAAGCTTGTTTTATAGATACGATAGGAATTAACAAAACGCTTTTTGGTTTTAAACCCGTTTGCGCGTCTGGATTTAACTGATAAATATCGTACGGTGTGACATTATATTTTTGAGCAATCTGAATGATTGTTTCTCCTTTTTCAACTTTGTGTGTAATGGTTTTAACTTGCGCAAAAGCGCTGTACGTAAAAAACAAAGCAGTCATGCAAATCGTAAAAAAATATTTCATCCTAGTTTATTTATAAATTATTCAACTCTTTAATAAAACAACGGTATCAAATTTTATTCCAAAAATCTGATACCGTTTATATACTGAACGTTATTTTTAATGCTGCTCAAAAGAAGATGGAAGTTTAAATTATTCCCATTCAATTGTTGCAGGCGGTTTTGAACTAATGTCGTAAACTACTCTGTTAACTCCTCTAACTTTATTGATAATATCATTAGATATCTTCATTAAGAAATCATAAGGTAAGTGAACCCAATCAGCCGTCATACCATCTGTTGATTCTACGGCGCGAAGTGCTACGACTTTTTCATAAGTACGCTCGTCACCCATTACTCCAACACTATTTACAGGAAGAAGAATTGCTCCGGCTTGCCACACTTTATCATACAATCCCCAAGATTTTAATCCATCAATAAATACAGCATCTACATCTTGCAAAATTTGTACTTTTTCTGGTGTAATATCTCCTAAAATTCTAATTGATAATCCAGGACCTGGAAAAGGATGTCTTCCTAATAATTCTGGGTCAATTCCTAGTGAAGCTCCCACTCTACGCACTTCATCTTTAAAAAGCATGCGTAAAGGCTCCACAATTTTCAATTTCATGTAGTCTGGTAATCCTCCCACATTATGATGTGATTTTATAGTAGCCGATGGTCCTTTTACAGAAACCGACTCTATTACATCAGGATATATGGTTCCTTGTGCTAACCATTTTACATTTTCAATTAGGTGTGATTCATCGTCAAAAACTTCGATAAAAACACGTCCTATAATTTTACGTTTTGTCTCTGGATCACTAACTCCTGCCAACTCAGACAAGAAACGATCACCAGCATCTACTCCTTTTACGTTTAAACCCATTCCTTTGTACTGGTCTAAAACGCTTTGATATTCATTTTTACGAAGTAAACCGTTATTTACAAAAATACAATATAGGTTTTTACCAATAGCTTGATGTAATAAAACTGCCGCTACAGTAGAATCTACTCCTCCTGAAAGTCCTAAAACTACTTTATCATCTTGCAGTTTCTCTTTTAATTCTGATACCATTTCGCTAACGAAAGCTTTTGGTGTGAAATTTTGAGGAACTTCTGCTATTTTAACTAGAAAGTTTTCTAACATTTTGGATCCATCTGTCGAATGAAAAACTTCAGGATGATATTGAATTGCATACGTTGTCTCACCTTCAATTTTGTAAGCAGCAAATTCCACATCATGCGTGCTTGCTAATTTTACTCCATTTGTTGGCAATGCTTTGACACTGTCACTATGACTCATCCATACTTGGCTATTCTCTGAAACACCTTCGAAAAAAACTTCATTCTCTTTAATAAAAGACAAATTAGCTCTACCATATTCTCTTGTGTTTGAAGCCGCAACTTCACCACCACTAAAGTGAGCTAAGTATTGTGCTCCGTAACATACGGCAAGTAAAGGAAGTTTTCCTCTTATTTGAGATAAATCAGGATGAGGCGCATCTTCTGCTCTAACAGAAAAAGGACTTCCTCCTAAAATTACCGCTTTGTAAGAAGATAAATCAGTTGGGAAATTATTGTACGGGAAAATTTCGCAGAATATATTTAATTCGCGAACTCTACGCGCAATAAGCTGTGTATATTGCGATCCGAAATCTAAAATAAGTACGTTGTGTTGCATGCGCAAAAATACTTTTAATATTTTGAATTGTAAAATTGAATTTTGAAAATATTCAAAATATTTTTATTCTCTATTTTCTCTCTTCAATCTAAATAGCAACTACTACAATTTTTTAAAACTAAAGGAGTTATTAATACGTATCTTATTATACATTTTGATACTCAAAATAAATCTAAAATCACTCCAATTAAAATGAAGAAACTAACTTTCTCGTTAATTACATTTTTGTCTGTTCTACTTATTTCTTGTAATGTAGTTGACGACCTACTAACTTTTACAATAAACAATCAGACTTCGTTTAAAATTTCTACCGGTTTCCCGCTCAACCTTGCTTCTGAAATAATCACTCCTGATGTAACAACAAATTCCAGCTCTGAATTTGAAAACAACAATACTAAAGCAAATTTAGTCAAGGATGTAAAGCTGAAAGAATTGAAATTAACGATAACTGAACCTACTAATAAAAACTTCAGTTTTTTAAAATCAGTACGTTTATATATTTCCACTGATTCAAATGACGAAATTGAGTTGGCCTATTTAGAAGAGGTAAATTCGACATCAAATACTATAAATCTAACTTGTACATCAGATAAATTAGATAAATACATAAAAGCGCCGAGTTATAAAATCCGAACTAAATTAGTAATTAAAGAAACTGTGACAAAGGATATTGTAGTTACTTCAGATATGAAATTTAGAGTTACCGCTGATCCTTTCTAAAAAACTAGATTGAAAAACAGCAGAAACTAAATCTTTTAAACTAAAAAAACAGCCTTCCGAAATATTTCAGAAGGCTGTTTTTCTTTATTCAAATAAAACGAAATTTATTCTTTTACTAAAATGATTGTAGCTTTAAAACCAGTGCCAAGATTCCACTGACTTGCTGATATCAAACTTCCCTTATCATCATAAACCTTAAACTCAGCAGTATTAGGTCCAGAACTTCCTTGATTTAAAGCTTCAAAATCAATTTTGTTGAATCCTTTTTCCAAAACAATTTCAAAACCTTTGAATTCACTGTCTAAATTAACTTGTTGCTGAATAACTTTATCGTTTAAGTATACTCTAATTTGGTCACCATCAACGTAAGCAGCATCACGATACATTACTTTGGCTGTGGTAGATCCGGTAGCAAAATTACCTAAATTTTGATTTTTTCGATACACAATTCCTTGTGAATTATCTTCTTTCTTATTCCATTTATCCTTGTAAACATCACCAGGATTAATAAATTCATTTTTAGGTGTCATTGAAAAATTATCGGCCGGAGCAATTGAACCTAAAGGAGATGGCTTTGGACTAAATATATCTGGACTTTTAAAAACGTTGGGAGTATTTATAGGAGGTATATCAACCTTTGGCAGCGTTTCTTTTTTCATCTTTGGCGCGTTATTTTTAGGCGGAATTGCTTTAAATTTCGAATTAAATTCGCTTTGAGCATATCCGCTTAAACTCATTGTAACGGTAATAAGTAAGAATAAAATCCTTTTCATATCTTTTTTAATTAGTGTATCAGTTTTAGAATAATTTTAAAAATAAAAAACCATTTGCAATTAATCTATAATCAATTAGCAATTTAACTTTCATTTATAACTTCAAATACGCATTAATATTTCAATTCTAAGTTATTAGAAACTTAAAAAATCTTGCAGAAATTCGGTTTTAAATGTTCAATGAGAATTATTTATTTCCAATAAAACTCTAAATCGCAAATAATATACCAAAAAAATTAAAAAGTCTATTATTTTGAAAATCTAACTAACAAGATAAATAAAATGAGCAGAAAAAACATACTAACAGGGTCACCATGGGAAGATAAAATGGGATATTGTCGCGCTGTAAGAATAGGAAATTGTATCGAAGTGTCAGGAACTGTGGCAATAGTCGACGGAACAATCGTGAAAGCGAATGATGCGCATGCACAAACATTAAACATACTAGAACGAGTAGCAAAAGTTCTAGAAGAACTAGACGCAAGCATGAAAGATGTGATTCGCACGCGCATCTTTACAACTGATGTTTCCTTATTTGAAGATATAGCAACTGCTCATGCAAAATATTTTAAGGATATAAAACCAACTACAGGTTTTTACGGAATCAACCAACTTGTCGCTCCTGAATATCTTGTAGAAATAGAATTTACGGCTATTATTACTGAGAAATAATAGTTTAAGAACGAATTTTAATACTTTTGCTTGAAATTCACTTTCGAATAATAAATGATAATTCAAAATAATAAAAACACAACAGCTTTAGTTCTCAAATGGATTCTCATTTGTACTTTGATAGGCATTTTTACTGGATCAGCATCTGCATTCTTTTTGGTAGCATTAGAGTTGGCAACTAAGTATCGAGAAGATAATAATTGGATTATTTGGCTGCTGCCAATAGGTGGTTTAGTAATAGGCTTGAGTTATCATTACTGGGGTAAATCAGTGGTAAAAGGAAACAATTTATTGTTAGAAGAATACGAAAATCCACAAAAAATAATTCCGTTAAAGATGGCTCCTTTGGTGCTGTTTGGAACTTTGTTCACGCATCTATTTGGAGGCTCTGCAGGTCGAGAGGGAACAGCTGTGCAAATGGGAGGCGCTATCGCTGATCAATTTACAAGAATTTTCAAACTTGATAATTCAGAAAGAAAAACGATTATAATTCTAGGAATAAGTGCCGGTTTTGCTTCGATTTTTGGAACGCCATTAGCTGGAGCAATATTCGCGTTAGAGCTTGTGATTTTTAGTAAGATCAGTTACAAAAGCATTCCGCTTTCTTTTATAACTGCATATATTGCTTACTTCACGGTTGAGATTTGGCAAGTAGAACATACTGCTTACAGTATTCCTTTTGTTCCAGAATTTACTACAACAACATTGTTTTGGATCATCAACGTTAGTATATTATTTGGTCTAGCAGCGATGTTATTTTCAAGAAGTACACATATGTGGGGAACACTATTTTCAAAAACAATTGCCTATCCTCCGTTAAGACCTTTCGTGGGAGGAATTATTTTAGCCATTGCCTTTTATTACATTGGAACAACAAAATTTGCAGGCCTAGGTGTTCCTATTATCGTTGACGCTTTTTCAACGGCAAACGCTCCCTATGATTTTTTACTTAAAATAGTATTCACTGGGTTTACTTTAGGAGCAGGATTTAAAGGCGGTGAGGTAACACCGTTGTTTTTTGTTGGGGCAACTTTAGGAAGTGCACTATCGCTTATCGTTCCATTACCTATTGCGTTTTTAGCCGGCTTAGGTTTTGTTGCTGTTTTTTCTGGAGCAACGCACACTCCCATCGCTTGCACGGTTATGGGAATGGAACTTTTTGGTATAGAAAGTGGGTTTTTCATTGCGATAGCTTGTACAGTGGCTTATTTTGCATCTGGTTCAATGGGTATTTACAAAACACAAATAGTAAGGGGTCCAAAATACCATTTGTATGAAAAATTTAAAAGAAAAGGAACCGACCTTTTATAATAGGTGAAAATCATGTTAATGATTTCAAGATTAGCGTAAAAAAATGTAATTTCGCAACCTATGAAAATACAAGACATTCAAGCGATACAGTTGTTATTATCAACTACAAAAAAGATTGCAATAATCCCACACCGTGGTCCTGACGGAGATGCTATGGGTTCTACTCTAGCGTTATATCACTTTCTTTTGAAGAACAATCACAGTCCAATAGTAGTTTCACCTAATGAATTTCCAGATTTTTTATCTTGGATGCCAGGTTCTGAAACCGTCAAAATATTCGAAAAAGACAAAGAAAATTGCACTAAAATATTAGAAGATGCTGAAGTAATTTTTACTTTAGATTTTAATGCTTTACACCGTACAGGTGAAATGGAACATGTTTTATCGCAGCTTAAGGCTCCATTTGTAATGATTGATCATCATCAAAAACCAGACGATTATGCAGCAGTTACATACTCTGACACTTCGTTTGGATCCACTTGTGAAATGATTTATAACTTCATCAATTTCCTTGGAAAAAAAGACCAAATTGATAAAACAATAGGTACTTGCATTTATACTGGAATATTAACTGATTCTGGTTCTTTCCGTTTTCCTAAAACAACAGGGAATACACATAGAATTGTTGCTGAACTAATTGATTTAGGAGTTGAAAATACAGAGATCCCCACTTTATTATTTGACAACAGTGGCTACGATCGCTTACAGCTTTTGGGAAGAGCATTGCAAAACATGAAAGTAATAGAAGAACGTAAAACTTCTTATACAACTCTTACGCAAGAGGAATTAAACACTTTTCATTATGTAAAAGGAGATACTGAGGGCGTTGTTAATTATGGCTTGAGTATAAAAGGAATTCATTTTGCAGCTATTTTCATCGAAAATAAAGAAGAAAATATTATTAAAATTTCTTTCCGTTCCCAAGGCGATTTCGATGTAAATCAATTTGCTAGAGATCATTTTCACGGTGGTGGACATAAAAATGCTGCCGGCGGAAAATCAGAACTTACAATGGAAAAGACTATTGAAAAATTTGAAGATTTAGTTATGAAAATTAGCATCTAAAAACATGAAAAACGTAAAATTATTTACATCAATATTTCTTTTGCTTGTGCTAGTTTCTAGCTGTAAACAACCGCAAGAAGCGAGAAGACCAATTTCGCAAGCTTCGGGTAGTTTTATGAAGAAGTCAATTGTTAGGAATAAAAAATTAGTTGCAACAGAAGAAACTCAGATTCAAGCGCTGATAAAAAGTAATCCTGCTGTAAAATATAGTGCTTCTAAAAAAGGCTATTGGTATTCATACGATATACAAAACAAACTGGACTCTTTGACACCAAAAAAAGGAGATGTAGCTTTCTTTGATTACGAAATTAAAGATTTGAAAGGAACCATTATTTATTCTGAATTAGAATTAAGACCTCAAATATATTATGTAGACAAGCAAAATATTATAATGGGATTAAGAGACGGAATTAAACTAATGCGAAAAGGCGAAAAAGTCAATTTTATTTTCCCTTCTAATATGGGATATGGTTATCGAGGTGATCAAAAGAAAATTGGTATGAACCAACCTATTATTTGCACAGTAACACTTCGCGATTTTAAATCGGAAGTGCTGTATAAAAAAGAAAATACTTTAAAAGTAAAAACGCCAGCAGCTACTGCAACAGTTCAGGAAGAAAAACCAGTTTTAACAAAACCCAAAGACACTTTAAATTAATAAAATAAACTTAGAAATGAAAAAAAAGATCCTACTTCTACTAGTTGTAATAGCATCTCTTTACTCTTGTAAAGAAGACAATAGCAATCTTCCTGATGGTCTATATGCTAAAATTGAAACGAATAAAGGAGACATAATTGTAAAATTAGATTTCGAAAAAGCGCCAATTACAGTAGCAAACTATGTCACTTTAGCGGAAGGGAAAAACGACTTTATTACAAATGATAATCTTAAAAATAGACCGTTTTTTGATGGTTTAAAATTTCATAGAGTTATAAAAGATTTCATGATACAAACAGGAGATCCGCTTGGCACAGGATCAGGAGACACAGGATATAAGTTTAAAGATGAGTTCACAGATTTAAATTTTGATAACGCTGGTGTTTTGGCTATGGCCAATAATGGACCAACTACTAATAGTAGTCAATTTTTCATCACACATGTTCCAACGCCATGGCTTCAAGGAAAGCACACTATTTTTGGGCATGTTGTCGAAAATGGAATGGACAATGTAAATAAAATTGAACAAGAAGATTATATTAAAAAAGTGACAATCATTAGAAATGGTGAAGCTGCTAAAAAATTTAATGCTGTAAAAATCTTCAATGACTATTTTTCAGTAGAATCAGAGAACCAAAAGAAAAAAGCTGCAATTGACGCAGAAAATAAAAAGGTTTATGACGAAAAATATAAAAATGTGAGAGAAGAAAAAATTGCTTACTTCGCTGACTTAAAATCTAAATCTACACGAACTCCTACCGGATTACAATATATTATTACAAAAAAAGGCGATGGTAAAAAACCAGCTAATGGAACTAATGTATTTATTCATTACGCAGGATTTCTTGAAGATGGCGAGTTATTTGACGCAAGTATTGAAAGTGTTTCAAAAACTTTTGGTAAATATGACGAAAATAGAGCGATGCAAAACGGTTACCAACCTATTTCTTTTCAAGCTGGTAAAAAAGATGGCATGATTCCTGGATTCATTGAGGGGTTAGAGCATTTATCTTTTGGTGATAAGGCAGTAGTTTTTATTCCAGCTCGATTAGGTTATGGCGCTGCAGGTGCTGGAGGAGTTATTCCACCTAATTCTAATATCATTTTCGAGATAGAATTGTTAGAAAGTATGCCACAATAATATTTAAAAAGTTACAACTTAAATAAATTAGAAAATGAAATTTAAAATTCTGTTTTTATTGTTTTTAGGAATGTTAAGCGTTCATTCGCAAACGATCAAGAAAACTGTTACTGCTAAAAAACCTGCGACTGCAGTAAAAGCAACTGTAAAAAAAGCAGTAGCGCCAATTGCTAAAACTGCCGTTGTAACTGAAGGAATTTTTGCAACTATATCAACAAATAAGGGTGACATTACTATTCAATTAGAATATCAGAAAGCTCCAATTACTGTAGCTAACTTTATAGCATTAGCAGAAGGTAACAACACATTTGTTAAAGATGAAAAATTAAAAGGAAAACAATTTTACGACGGTTTAAAATTTCACCGTGTAATAAATGACTTTATGATTCAAGGAGGAGATCCTTCTGGAAATGGATCTGGGGGACCTGGATACTCTTTTAAAGATGAATTTACAGATTTAAAACATAGTAGTGCTGGGATTCTATCTATGGCTAATTCTGGACCAACTACTAATGGAAGTCAGTTTTTTATAACGCATAAAGCAACACCATGGTTAGATGGAAAACACACTGTTTTTGGTCATGTAACTAAGGGGATGAATGTTGTAAACACAATTGTTAAAGACGACGTAATTACAAAAGTAATTATCTCTAAAAAAGGCGTTTTAGCCCAAAAATTTGATGCCGCTAAAGTGTTTACTGATTATTTTAGCACAAAATCAGTAGAACAAATGAAGCAAGATTTAGCAGTTGCTGAAAGCAAAGCAAAACAAGCTGCTATACAAGCAGAAGCTAAAAAAGAATATTTAGCAAAATACGGTCCAATCGCAGTTGCAAAAGTTAAGTATTTAGCTGAAGTTAAATCTAGCGCAACTACAACTCATTCAGGATTAATTTATAAGATAGTTAAAAAAGGAACTGATACTAAGCCTGCTGATAAAAGTACTTTCTTCTTCCACTATGCAGGATATTTTGAGGATGGAACATTATTTGACAGTAGTTATGAAGATGTCTCTAAAGAATACGGAAAATTTGACGCTAACAGAGCGATGCAAAATGGATACCAAGCTTTTCCTTTTGAAGCAGGTAAAAAGGATGGAATGATTCCCGGATTTCTAGAAGCATTATCTCTTATGTCTTACGGAGATAAAGTAGTAGCATTTCTTCCCTCTACTTTAGCTTATGGCGAGCGCGGAGCTGGAGATGTTATCCCACCAAATACAAACTTAATATTCGAACTAGAAATGTTTGAAAAACAACCCGCGACAAAATAATAAACAATAGAGTATTTAATGAAGAAACCCGATAGTTTAATAACTATCGGGTTTCTTTATTTTATGCAAACTTGTTATTTCTTAGAAGGAAACTTCCAGTCGAATTCGTCTTTTTGATTTATGATGGCTCCTATTTCAAATTTGACAACTTCGTCGAACTCAGTTTGAAAAATGATCCAGTTTTCCTCATTAAAGTAATTTTCAAAAGTGTCAAATTCTTCTTGAGTGAACTTAGTAATTGATTTTGCAGTCAAATCTTTTTTTACATCACTGATTTTTCTATCAATAATTTTATTTCCAAAAAGTTCTAAATCCTTACTTGAGGCTACAATATAACCTAATTTGAATTCTTCCTCAACATAGAAAGTTAATCTAACTTTTAATTTATTATAAGCAAAGATCACATTATCATCTTCGTCTTTATAATTTCTATCTGGTTTGCCATAAATAGCAATAACGTCATTTTCTTTCATACCGAAAATGAGCTTGTCAATTCCGTTTTTTGGATTTATTTTCATATTCTTTTATTTTATGCAAAGTTCGGGAAGATTTTTGCATTGTGTGCTATATTTTTTCTTTAATAATATATTGATAATCATGGAATCGATTGGAACTAAAAAGAGCTCTTGCTTTTGCGATTTAACGAAAAATTTTACAACATTATTTTTTTTCTAAGGTTCTCTTTAACTTCTAAAAACCATTCTTCTTTTAAAATACTTAGAATAATACTATCTCTTCTTATTCCGTTCTTTGCAGTTGGCATGTGACTTCTTAGCACACCTTCAACTTTACAACCTATACTAATCATTGCAGCAATACTCCTTTTGTTGGCATTATCAGCACGGAATTCAACCCGCTCCATCTGCATTTTTTCAAAAGCATATTGCAATAACAAAAATTTGCAATGTTTGTTTATGCCCGTACCTCTAAATTCTTTTCCGTACCAAGTGTATCCCAGTTGCAACGTTTTAAAAGGGATGTTGATATCATAGAAACGAGTGCTGCCAGCATATTTTCCTCTCACTTTATCGAAAACAATAAAAGGAAATTGCATTTTATCTTCTCTTCCTTTCAAAGCATTTTGGATATATTTTTCTAAGTTTTCCCTTCCCTCTGCACCAATTGGAGAATATTCCCAAATTTCAGGTTCGTTGATAGAAAATTCAATTAAATTTTCAACATCTGAAATCTTTAAAGGTCTAAGTAAAACTTTTTCGTCTTCAAGGATTAAATCTTGGCTAAAATCAAAATCCATATTATCTCTATTTTGTTAATGTAAAAAATTAATTCAAATATAATATTAAATACACATTTGTCTCTTATCGAAAATTCTGTTCTTTTTTTAAAATTATCAATTGGATAAACTGCTAAGAATTTTGCTAGTTACATTTGAGAATTCTGTAGGTACTCAACTGTAAAATTGTTATTTTTTCATACATTAGATGCTTCAAAAAAATATTACTGACCATAATCAAACACTATGAAACTTCACCAATTACTCCTCCTCTATCTATCGTTTTTTGCTTCATTCGCTCTCTATTCTCAAAACGAGAAATCAAAAGAATTTAAAGTAGAATATGAAAAATTTACTTTGAAAAATGGTTTGCAAGTCATTTTGCACGTTGATAGATCAGATCCAGTTGTAGCAGTAGCTTTAACAAGTCACGTAGGGTCAGCAAGAGAAAAAGTGGGAAGAACGGGATTTGCTCATCTATTTGAACATTTACTATTTCTAGAATCAGAGAATTTAGGTAAAGGTGGATTAGATAAGATGAGTGCTCGCATTGGTGGCGAAGGTGCAAATGGTTCTACAAGCAGAGACAGGACTAATTATTTCCAAACAGTTCCTAAAGATGCTCTAGAGAAAATGATATGGGCGGAGGCAGATAAATTAGGCTACTTCATTAACACAGTTACTGAACCCGTTTTAGCGAAAGAGAAACAAGTCGTTAAAAATGAAAAAAGACAGAGCTATGACAACAAGCCGTACGGACATACTTTTTCAGTAATATCTAAAAATTTATATCCTAAAGCTCATCCGTATAACTGGGATGTGATAGGCTCTTTAGAAGATTTACAAAACGCAACGCTAGAAGATGTAAAAAGTTTTTATAATCGCTGGTATGTTCCAAACAACGTGACATTGACAATCGCTGGTGATTTTGATGTCAATCAAACTAAAATTTGGGTTGAAAAATACTTTGGCGAAATAAAAAGAGGTGGCGAAATTCCAAAAATGGAAAAACAAGCTGTTTCGTTAAAAGAAACTAAGAAATTCTATTACGAGGATAATTTTGCACGTTTACCGCAACTTACATTGACTTGGCCTTCTGTTTACGAATACCATCCTGATAGTTATGCATTGGAAGTTCTAGCATCTTATCTAGCTAAAGGTAAAAAGGCGCCGCTTTACAAATCTTTAGTTGAAGATAAAAAAATAACGGACGCAGTAGATCTTTACCAATATAACTCAGAAATCGCTGGACAATATATGTTGAGCGTGACAGCATTTAAAAAGGTAAATTTAAATGATGTACTGAGTGGAATCGATCAAGCATTCAAAGATTTCGAACTAAAAGGAATTTCAGAAAAAGATTTAAGTAGAATCAAAGCGGGCCAAGAAACTGCCTTTTATACCAACTTGTCAAGTGTTTTAGGTAAGGGATTTCAATTAGCTCAGTATGAAATTTTTGCGGGAGATCCAGGATTTATCGATCAAGATGTAAAAAATATTCTTGCCGTAACTACTAAGGACGTTATGCGAGTTTACGAGAAATACATTAAAGGAAAACATTTTATTGCGACAAGCTTCGTTCCAAAAGGTCAGTCAGATTTAGTTTTAAAAGGTTCAACATTAGCAACTGTAGTTGAAGAAAAAATTGTTGAGGGTAAAGAAGATGACTTTGACGCAAGTATTGCAGCAACATATGAAAAAACACCCTCCACATTTGACCGCTCGATCGAACCAGACTACGGCGAAAGCCCAGATGTAAAACTTCCAACAGTATGGAAAAGCAATTCAGCCTCTGGTTTAAAAGCAATAGGAATTGAAAATCATGAGGTTCCGCTAGTGCAATTTTTACTTCAAATAAAAGGCGGAATGCTTTTAGAAACGAAAGATAAAATAGGAGTTTCAACAATGTTAGCAGAGCTACTCACAAAAGGAACAAAAAATAAAACACCAGAGCAACTTGAAAACGCTATTGAAAGTCTTGGCGCAACAATTAGAGCTTACGCGACTGATGAAGGAATATTTATTGCTGGAAGTTCACTTGCAAAGAACTACAGCGCTACAATAGCATTAGTGGAGGAAATAGTATTACAACCACGATGGGATTTGAACGAATTTAATTTAATTAAGCAAAGTACTTTAAGCCAGATTCAACAGCAAAAAGCAGATCCTAATAGTATTGCCAGAAATGAGTTTAAAAAACTTATTTACGGTAAAGAGTCGATATTATCTCACAATAGAATTGGTGATGAAAATACATTAAAAAACATATTTATAGCTGATCTAAAAAATTATTACGCGTTGAATAGTTCTCCATCAGTTTCAATTTTTCAAATTGTAGGTGCTGTATCTCAAAAAGAAGTTGAGCAATCTTTAACTAGCTTAAATAAAAGTTGGAATTCTAAAAAAGTAATGCTTCCTCAAGTACCGGTTCCAGATGCGATAACACAATCAAAAATATATTTTTATGATGTTCCTGGCGCCAAACAGTCAGTTATAAGAATTGGCTATCCTGCTCTAGCAGCTACTGATAGTGACTTTTACAAAGCAGAAATCATGAATTATCGTTTAGGTGGTGGTGGTTTTGCCTCACAATTAACACAGCAGCTGCGTGAAGGTAAAGGATATACTTATGGAATTAATTCTTCTTTTTCAGGTTCTACTAACAAAGGGCCATTTGTAATTGGTAGCGGAGTACGATCTAACATAACTTTTGAAGCAGTTAGTTTAATCAAGGAAATAGTAAATAATTACAGTAAAAACTACAATGAAAATGATCTTGCAGTAACAAAAGGATATTTGATTAAAAGTAACGCAAGAGCCTTTGAAACATTAGGTGCTAAGCTTGGAATGTTATATGAAATTAGCAATTATAATTATGCTAACGATTACGCTAAACAACAAGAAGATATTGTAAAAAGCATTGAAATTAATGACGTTCAAAAACTTTCAGAAAAATATTTAAATGCTGAGAAGATGATTTATTTAATAATTGGCGATGCCGAAACACAGTTGAAGAAGTTAGAACAAATAGGATTTGGAAAACCTATACTTTTAAATGAATCAGTGGTGAAATAGAAATTCATTTTGGAAGATCTAGTTTGTGCTTTTTTTTCGATAAGATGGAAAGGCACAAATTTTCCCTTTATTTAAGTAATGTTTACACACTAATAGAATTTCAGTAAACTTGCACATCAAATAAAAAATCTAAGATTATAAATGATAATCTTGTTTATACTAAAATAGCTACTACCGAAATATCGATAGTAGCTATTTTAGTATTTAGAAGAATTTTTTTTTCCAAAAGGCTTTTATGAAATACTCAAATAATTATGAGCACTATTAATCAGCCATTTCATCGTAACGTTGTGGCACTTGAGGATCGTAAAGCGGACATTTAAATTCCTCCATTATACTAACAAGACTATCCATAGTCTTTCCTTCCGTTCCATAGCAGTCAATTTTTATGCTCTGTGGCGTAGTCCGAATATGGAAAGCGCCAACTCCATCAGTGTTTTTCCAACTTCTATCATCTACTTTTTCCCATTTTGAGAATACAGAAGCTATTCTATTTAAAATGACTTGAACAGGAAGTTGTTCCAATCCATCAATTTCTAATTCCTCCTCACTTATAGCCTCATAGACTTCATGATGGTTTAAATAAACTTCGTCAATGTAATTCCAAAAAAGTAATTCGTACATTTTAAAATAGTTGAATATTGTAATTAGAAAGATTTAAAATTCATCTATCAACAATAAAATAATTAATATTCGAAAGTTCCGTATTCGCTGGTAATCGTTAATTTTTTACTTTCTGATTCTAATACTCTACCAACGATTTGCGCATCAACATTAAATGACTTAGAGATGGCAATAATATCCTCAGCTATATTTTCTGGAACGTAAATTTCCATTCTATGTCCGCAATTAAAAACCTGATACATTTCTTTCCAATCCGTTTTGGATTGCTCTTGTATCAATTGAAATAAAGGTGGTACTGGAAATAAATTATCTTTTATGATATGTAAATTTTCTACAAAATGTAAAATTTTAGTTTGCGCTCCACCACTGCAATGAACCATTCCATGAATATCACTAGATGTATATTTATCTAAAATTTTCTTAATGATTGGAGCATACGTCCTTGTTGGAGAAAGAACAAGTTGTCCTGCGTCGATTGGAGAATTTTCAACTTTATCAGTCAATTTTACTTGGCCTGAATAAATTAAATCTTCTGGAACCGCTGCATCAAAGCTTTCAGGATATTTAGTTGCTAAATACTTCTCAAAAACATCATGTCTCGCTGATGTAAGTCCGTTACTACCCATTCCGCCATTATAACTCTTTTCGTATGTAGCCTGACCAAAAGAGGCCAATCCTACAATTACATCTCCAGCTTTAATATTAGCGTTGTCTATTACTTTACTACGTTTCATACGAGCAGTCACTGTGGAATCAACAATAATTGTTCTTACAATATCGCCCACATCTGCAGTTTCTCCACCAGTAGAGTGAATAGTAACTCCAAATGTATCCAACTCTTGAATTAGCTCTTCAGTTCCATTAATAATAGCCGAAAGAACTTCACCAGGAATTAGATTTTTATTTCTACCAATAGTTGATGAAAGTAAAATATTGTCGGTTGCACCAACACACAATAAATCATCAATATTCATAATTAATGCGTCTTGAGCAATTCCTTTCCAAACTGATATGTCGCCTATTTCCCTCCAATACATATATGCTAAGGAGGATTTTGTTCCTGCACCATCTGCATGCATTATTAAGCAATAATCTTCATCACCAGTTAAATAATCTGGCACAATTTTACAGAACGCTTGTGGAAACAATCCTTTATCAATATTTTTTATAGCATTATGAACATCTTCTTTCGCTGCTGAAACACCGCGAAGCGCATATCTTTTTGAAGTATCTGAACTCATGTATTGTAGTTGTAAAGCCTTATTTTAGGCATGTAGTTGTTGGGCAAAGATAATTATTTTTTTGGGTTTTGCCTATGGTCTTTTAGGAAGACTTTACGTTGATTTTAAGCAAAAATAAAAGCTAAAAAAAATACCCGAACTGTATAGCAAGGGTATTTCAATTACAACATTTTAATATATTATTCCCAGTCAGGCATAAAGTTACCGCTAAATAAAACTTCTCTTTTTAGAGCAGCATTGCCAGATATATACAATTCCATTTTTAAAATATTTTTTTCAGAAACTCCATCATTTGAGGTATTTACAAATATAACCTCAGCTTCATTAGGAGAATAGCGCGCATCAAGGTCATTAGTACCTCCTGTTTTTTCTGTTGTAATTTGAAGAGTCGCAGCTGTATTAAAATTGTATTCGAAAATTCTTGTATCTAGTTGTCTATAATTTGAACTTTCATACTCAGTAACATCTTTTGTATACAATAATTTTTTTCCTGTTATTGATAAGTTTAACCCACCAATAGCACCAGTTTGCTCAGGCAAAATAGTCGAAATAACAACACCGGATGAATTAATTACGTAAATTTCAGCCTTGTAACCATTACTATCATTTACTTTAAGTGCTATTTTCGTCCCATCACTACTCCAGTCACACTCCGATATAAATTTTCCGTTTGGAGTCTGAAATATTTTTCGTAAACCACTTCCATCACTACCAATTTCATATAATTTATCAAAATTTGGATAAATGATTTTGTTTCCTGAATTATTCCACGAGAAACCGATGTAGTCTGGATTAAAACCGGCAATGGGAACTGAATTAGTAACCTTTGTTTTATTCGAACCATCAGAATTCATAATAAATATATGATTTTGAGCGCCATTAGACTGAATAAAAGCAATCTTATCCGACTGATTATTCTTTCTGGGTCTCCAACTATTATTTTCTAAACTTGTAATTTGATAGCTCGTTTTATCTTGGCTTGCAGCAAAAATCACATTGTTAGAATTTATCTTTTTAACTATGAGAAAACGTGTTGTTGGAAATGCGAGAGTAGAAAATGTAAAAACTTGACTCAAGACAGGTTTACTTTTAGAATCTGTAGCAGATACTTGCCAGAAATATTTAGATCCGTATAATAGATTTGTCAGAACTAATTCTTTTACCTTAATGTCTGAAAATTTTGCGATTGTGGTATTTTTATCATTTCTAACAGTGATTTCGTAAGTAAGAATGTCATTGTTGGAATCTGTAGCATTCCACTCTAGCTTTGTACTTAAATTTTGCCCCAATGCATTATCTAATGGCGCGATAGCTAGTGGTGCAGATGGTGGTTGGTTTGCTCCTGTGTTCTTAGTTAATTCAAATACTACTTCACTATTTAAATTTTTATTAACTGTTACTGCTTCAAATTTAGAAAGATAACCATCCATTTGCGTTTGTAGAGAATACTCTCCAATTTTAATATTTTTGATAGTAAATTTTCCTTCAGCATCCGTAAAAACAGTACTCGACGTTGGACTTGAAAAAACTTTTACGTTTTCTAGAGGTACAAATGCATCTGCAGAAACAACTTTTCCAGTTATTGTTCCATATACTTCACTAGTACCATCAATCTTCTCTTCAGAACAAGAAGAAAAAATTAAAAATGCAACTAAAATAATGATTGAGTTTATATATTTCATCGATCTCTTTTTTTATAAAAATTACAACAACAACTATTTATTTTTCTTTTTACCTAAATAATAAGTAATTCCTAAACCAAATTTATAATAGTAATCATCTCTTTTCCCCGTCACTATGTAATCAATATTATCACTGAAATTAATATTATATTCTCCAAATAACTTTAAACCTACATTACTACCGATTAAGTATTCTAAACCACCTCCAAATTGAACTTTGCTGTGATTGTTTTCAAAATTTTTATTAAATCCATATCCTCCACCTGCATAGAAAAAGGGTGAAAGATTATCTTTAGGTAAAAGAAGCCACTCTAAATTCAAGTCCAGAGTTACATAGCCAGCATCTAAACTATTTTTATTCGCAAGTTTTAAAACATTTGTTGATGCTGAAATACTAAAGCTTTGCGACAATGCATATTTTAAAGCGCCTCTCGCAAATGGTCTTGCAAGTGGATTTGAATAATCTCCATCCATTAATGTGGTGCCAGCACCTATTTCAATTCCAAATTTATTTCTTCTTGACTCCAAAACTCTTCCATACATTTTTGAGTTATCTGCAACTTCATTTTCCTTATTGTATTTGTCGAGTAAAGCATCAACTTTTTCTTTTGGATCGTCTGTTATTAGAATTCCATCTTTTATACCTTCCAAAACAATAGACTCTACTGCTTTTTCTATAGCTTCACTAACCGCCATATGAATAGGTTCGTTGGTTGTATAACCTGTTTCTACTTCTAAAAGTCTTTTAAAATTAACGTAGCGAAATAAACTCTGGTCTACTGCTTGCGATAAAATAGTTTTAGAAATATAAACTGATTTTAGAATTTTCCCATTCGAGGTAGAAACCATTCTTAAATATACTGTTACTCTATCTTGACGATATTTTACTGACCCACCTGCACCAAAATATCGGGCGCCAAAACCACCAGTTATTATATTTGAATCATATGAAACAATTCCTCCTTCTAGAAGAACTCCTGCGTAAAGAAGCGGCGTTAATTGAGTGTCATTTGGATTAGTACTTTTAATATATTCCTGTCTAGTCGAGCGAATCAAATTTCTTTCCTGTAGTAAGTTGCCCACGTTCTCTCTTTCAATAGGGATAAACCACTTAGAATCTTCTAAAGCTTTAATTAAAATAGAGGTTGCGCCTTGTGTCACGGCAGTACTAAAACTACTTCCGTTCTCTTGCGGCTTATATTGTCCAGTTTGATCTCTAAATTTATACACTCCTACTACAACTTGTTCTTTTGGTGTCGGTAAATTTTTTAATAAAGAAGTAGCAGGCGTTCCCTCGCCTATTATTGCTTTTTCTATTCCGGTGGGCTGATTGTAAAAACCCGCACAACCCGATAAAGAAATCAATATGAATAAAGAAAAGTAGGTTTTAATTTTCATATTATTTATTTGGAATTATTATTTGAGTTTGCTCACCAGTTTTAGTATCAAGGATATTTAAAGACAATCCTTCCGAAGTTGGAAAGATATCGATTGAATAACTACCGAAAGTATAGGACCCTTCTGCTAAGCCGTCCGTTCCAAATTGTTGTTTATAAAGCAAACTTGATATTTGGCTTAGTAACTGTGCATTTAAGCTTTCTTTAAATTTTTGTAAGTCAGTTTTTTTCTCTGCTTCAATCAACTTATCTTTAAATTTATTTTGATTTTCAGCACTGCTCATTAACCACTGATAATTAAAAGTATCGCCTCCAAAGGCAGGATTCACAGGCTTGTAAACAAAAGCTTGCGCTTTCATTGACACTGAACAAAAAAGTATAAATATTAAAAAATAAATGTATTTCATAATAGAAGTATAAATTTAATATTGTGTGAAATATTTACTTTGCTTTTCCTTTTCTTTGAAGTAGAAATAAGTGAACTTAACTGCTTCACTCGCTACTTCATCTAGAAACTCATCATCTGGTCGTGCCATAAATTCATAAATAACTTCATTATTTATTTCAATACTAAGCTTTATGTTTCGTCCATAACTAAATTCTTCTCCAATGGTAACGATATCATTTGCGTTAATATTAATGTCAATATATTTATAAAAATATTTATCATAAAAATCCTTCCCAACCCTAGTTTTAGTGTTATCAGTAACAATGCCTTTGATATTAAAACCTTCATCTGGTAAGCTAGGAACTACTTCTACTTTTTTTTTTCGGCATTAAAAACTAATCGCTCTTTGCTTACAATTTGTTTTTCTTCATTAAAAAAAAGTAGCATAATAATTACTTCGTCATCATCATTAATGTTTACCTGAGTTGTAGATAACTTTATTTTTTCAGATGGTTGTAATGTAAATAGTCCTTCCTGCGAATTATTAGATTTATTTGCATGTGTTGCAACACTATTCTTTATGACTGATAATTGGTATGACGCGCTTTTTAAACTATTCGTCAAATTTTCAGCTGTACCAGTAATTTTAATATTATTTTCAACTTTTTCTACCTCAATTTTAGCTTTTACTTCATCTTGAGGCACACTATTTTGGGCAAATATGAATGAAGTTGCTAATAATAGTATTAGTGAGAAATATCTATTTAGCATTTTATATTTAGTTTAATTTATTTAAAATTATAACAGAAGCTCCAGTTCCAGTTTGCATAACTTTCATATCTTTTGAAATAGAATTAGTTCCTATACTTTTAATATTTTGATCGTTACCGTTTTGAATCATCGAAGTGTTAGTTTCATAATTTGTTTTATAGGAATAGTCATTAATTATATTCCTATTACCTTTCTGGCTTATCTCAGCCATTATGCTGCGTCCATCTTTAACCAAATTATATTCGTTGTTATTCCCTTCTTGGTTCACGGAAATTGATGCTTTTTTTGAATTAATATCTAATAACGTCACATTAAAATTTCCAATTTGTTGAATAGCAACGACAGAATTTTTAATTTTATTAAAAGATTCGTCATTGTTGTTACTATTTCTAGAAGAGTTTAAAAAATTAAGCGCGGAATCTTGCTGCTCAAATAGGGAAGAATTATAATTTTTAAATGCGAAATTTTCCTCCGATTGTTGAGAAAAAGTAAGCTGCGTGAAAAATAAAAAAATCGCACTACTTAAGAAATAGGTATTTTTCATCTTATAATTTTTAGAATTAAAAAAAAATGAGATAGTCTAGTTAAGACTATCTCATCTTATAGCTATATTCCTAGGAAATTACATTCCGTTATTTTGAGTTACAGTAATAGAGTTGCTGTTTCCTTTAGAGAATGCAAGACTTTCATGTGACATTCCATTTTGAGTAACACTTGCATTGTTAAGATTACCAATTTGTAGCGTATTATCTAACAATTTAGTACCATTTTGAGTAGTCGTTGCAGTATTACCATCACCATATTGATAATGATTTGACTCATTTCCAGCTGCTGCTAAAGTTCCAGATGGCGAAGTTTGAGTTTGAAAAGAATGATTTTCTTTACCACCTTGGCTTGCATAAGCAGTATTGCTATCACCATTTTGTGTTTGGATCGCATCATTATTGAAATGTGGCGAAACTGGAACTACAACTGCTGCTGCAAATGCTAATTGTGCTGCACTAAATTTAGATGGCGATACTGGTTTTTCATTACCAGTTGTTCCTTGGTCAATAGTAGCTACGTTGCTTTTACCTGTTTGAATTTGTTTAGCCCAGTCAGAACCTTGAGTTGCATTTGGAGCTCCTACTATTTGATCCTGCCAAATAGTTGCTTTATTCATGTCACCTGTTTGGATTTGGTAAGCTTCATTATCTTTATTACTTTGAGAGATAAAAGCATCATTGTTATTACCTTTTTGCATAACGTCAGCTAAATTCGACAAAGCATTAAATGAAGCAGGTTGAATTCCTTGATAAACTTGAGATTTATTGCTGTTTCCTAATTGATCAACATTAGACTTGTTAAGACCACCGTGTTGATTTACAATTGAAACATCTGAATTCCCAACTTGATTAACAGCTGAAATGTTACCTTGAGCAAATGATACTGCTCCTACAAATAGCATCGCGGAGATGCATAAAATTACTTTTTTCATAATAAATATATTTAATTGGTTGTTAATACAAATTATTATGTAGGTTCTATAAAAAAGTAATGGGCAGATCACTTCTTTAGAAATAATAACAAGACTTTTATTATAATAAAATGATCTTGTTTGATTATCTTATTTCAAATATAGAAAACATTTCAAAATGGATAAAATATAAATGTTTGTTTTACAGCCTTTTGTAGAACTTTTCGACAAGATGTAGAATTATGTCGACAAAGTACACAAATGTTAAAATTTTAATGTAAGAATTTTAACATTAAATTAAAATTTAGACTTTGGACATAAAAAAAGAGGCACTAAAGCCTCTTTTTTATAATAAATTATTTACAATATTACTTTGTAAATAGTAATTCTCTATACTTTGTTAAAGTCCATATTTCGTTGTCAACCAATAATTCTAGTTTATCACAATGTTTTCTAATAGTTTCAAAATAAGGTTTTACATTATTACAATATGCTTCTGCCATCTCTTGAGCATCGTTTAAAGTATTTGCTTTCTTTCTCTCATTAGTCATCGCTACCACATTTGAATTAATTCCTTCAATATGTTTAGAGATTTGCTTAATAAGAACAATTTGCTCCTTCCCGATTGTTTCAAATTCAGCTCCAAAAATATCTTTTAATCCTTTTACATTCGTGATTAATGTATTTTGATACTTAATAGCTGTAGGTATAACATGGTTTTTAGAAATATCTCCTAAAACTCTACCTTCAATCTGAATCTTTTTAGTGTATTCTTCCAATTCAATCTCATATCTCGCCTCTACCTCAACATGGTTCATGATATTCAATTCAGAAAATAAATCTAAAGATTGTTTAGATACTCTTGCTTTTAGTGCCTCAGGAGTTGTTTTAAAATTACTCAAACCTCTTTTACCTGCTTCTATTTCCCACTCTTCGCTATATCCATCTCCTTCAAAAAGAATTTTTTTAGATTTTTTAATATATTCTCTCAATACATTAAAGATCGCATCATCTTTTTTCATGTCCTTAGATTCAATCAAAGCATCAACTTCAACTTTAAAGTCTCTAAGTTGTTTCGCAACAATTGCATTCAAAGTAGTCATTGAATTAGAACAGTTAGCAGTAGAACCTACCGCTCTAAACTCAAATTTATTTCCTGTAAATGCAAATGGAGAGGTTCTATTTCTATCTGTATTATCTAAAAGAACGTCTGGGATTTTCCCTACTACGTTCAATTTTAAGTCTGTTTTTTCTTCTGGCGATAATTTACCTGCAGTTACACCTTCTAATTCATCTAAAACCTTCATCAATTGGCCACCAATAAATACAGAGATAATTGCAGGAGGTGCTTCATTAGCTCCTAATCTATGATCATTACCTGCAGAAGCAATAGCTGCTCTCAATAATGACTCATTATCATGCACTGCTTTAATTGTGTTAATGAAAAATGTCAAAAACTGTAAATTACTCATTGGAGTTTTACTTGGACTCAACAAGTTAATTCCAGTATCTGTAGCTAAAGACCAGTTATTGTGTTTCCCAGATCCGTTAACTCCTTTGAAGGGTTTTTCATGAAACAAAACTTTAAAATGGTGACGCTCTGCTACTTTTTGCATCACATCCATTAATAAGCAGTTGTGATCTACTGCAAGATTCATTTCTTCGAAAATTGGCGCTAACTCAAATTGATTAGGTGCTACTTCATTATGACGTGTTTTTACAGGAATCCCTAGTAACATACATTCTTGTTCCAAATCTCTCATATACACAAGAGCACGAGTAGGAATAGAACCAAAATAATGATCGTCTAATTGCTGCCCTTTAGCAGAAGTATGTCCTAACAATGTTCTTCCAGTCATCATAAGATCAGGACGAGAATTTGCTAATGCACTATCAATCAAGAAATATTCTTGCTCCCATCCTAAAGTTACAGTTACTTTTTTTACATTTTTATCAAAATATTTACAAACTTCTGTCGCCGCTTCGTCGATAACAGTTAGCGCTCGTAAAAGTGGTGTTTTAAAATCTAATGCTTCTCCTGTGTACGAAATAAAAACTGTTGGGATACATAAAGTAGTTCCAAAAATAAACGCTGGAGATGTTGGATCCCAAGCCGTATATCCTCTTGCTTCAAATGTATTTCTAATTCCTCCGTTTGGAAAACTAGAAGCATCCGGTTCTTGTTGAACTAACTGCGCTCCGCCTAATTTTTCAACAGGATCACTACCATCCATAGATGTTTCAAAGAAAGCATCATGCTTCTCTGCAGTTATACCGGTAAGTGGTTGAAACCAGTGTGTATAATGAGTTACTCCTTTAGAAAGTGCCCATTCTTTCATTCCTAATGCAATATAATCAGCTAACTTTCTATCAATTTTAGTTCCGTGCTGAACAGCTCCTTGAACTCCTTTATAAGCATCTGAAGTTAAATACTGCTTCATTGACTTATCATTAAAAACATTTGCACCAAATAAGTTAGATTTTCTATCTGATTCTTCAAATATAACTGGCTTTCTTGTGGAAGCTTCTCTTAAAGCTTGGAAACGTAATGTTGACATAAAATTGATTTAATTTAGTTAGACCCCTACTAATTTGATGCAAATATAATTTATTTGTCAATTTTACAGCAAGCAACCCCCATTTTTTTTGAGTTTGGAAGTGAATTTTAATTTAATATCAATAAAAATCTAACGTTAATATTGTATCTGTAATACCAAAAAGCATCATTTTATAAAGCATTAGCATAAAAAGAGATGAAATTATGTGAACGATAGCTTTTAGGTAAAAAATCTAACCAACATATAAAACCAAAAAGTATCTTTACAAAAAAATTGACCTAAATACTTTAAATTATGATTGTCTGGATTCTTTTTTTAATCGCTGTTTTGATATTTCTTGCACTTGATTTAGGTGTTTTCAATAAAACACCACATATTATTAGTACAAAAGAAGCAGGAAAGTGGACTGCTATATGGGTAACATTGTCATTTATGTTCTCTGGAGTTATTTACTGGCTTTACAGTACGAACTATATAGCAAATCCTGATGGATTACAACCTGCAACTGCAGCGATAAAGTTTATTACGGGTTATCTCATTGAACTATCACTAAGTATTGATAACATTTTTGTCATTGCGATAATATTTGCTGCTTTTAAAATACCGCAAAAATACCAGCACCGCGTTTTGTTTTGGGGAATATTAGGTGCTATAATCTTTAGAGGATTAATGATATTTTTTGGTGTTATGCTGATCAATAAATTCTCTTGGATGACTTATATATTTGGAGCATTTCTAATCTACACAGCTATGAAAATGTTATTTAGCGGTGACGACGACCAATTTGAACCTAAAAAATCATTCGTTTATAAAATGCTTAAAAAGATTGTTCCAATATCAAACCATATTGACAAAGAACATTTTTTTGTAAAAAGAAGACATATTACCGCCGCTACACCATTATTTGTAGCGCTTGTAGTGATTGAGGTGATGGATGTAGTTTTTGCAATTGACAGTGTCCCAGCTATTCTTGCAATAACAAATGATCCATTTCTTGTTTTCAGTTCGAATATATTTGCAATCTTAGGATTGAGGTCTATGTACTTTTTCCTCGCTAATATGCTTGCTAAATTTAGTTATTTAGAATACAGTCTTATCGCTATTTTAAGTTTTGTGGGAGTCAAAATGCTACTACACGATTTTATTAAACTACCAGAATGGGTTTCTTTAGCTTTTATAGCAGTTTCACTTATTTTAGGAATTGTAATCTCATTGAGAAAAAGTAGTAAAGAAGCACTTTAAATATTTACAAATGATCGAAAACAAAAAAAGGGAAATCAAATGATTTCCCTTTTTTTGTTATAATAGAACTTACAAGCTTATCTTTTTAACTTCGCTTTTGCTAACTTTTAAAGCGGACATTACAGAGTCAATATTATTTTTATTGACTGTTTTAGCAAATCCATCAGGTATAATTACTAATCTGAAAGTTTGATTTTGAGTCCAGCTAGAAGCTAAAGTGTTTAAATTAAAATTAGCTGAAAGAGATATTTTAGCATTGAATCTTGTAAAGTCATAATTGTAATCAAGCGCTCCTCCATCATTAAAATAATAGGTTTGAGGCATTAATTTCCAAACGTCTTGCCCGTTTACAACTTCATATAAGTGATACATTAAAACAGAATCGTTAGCATAAATTGGCGGATCAAATACAACCAGCTTAGTATAATTATTATTAGAATTAAATGACGCTGTAACTTCAAACACTTCTGTTCTAGGATTATTGCTTACTGGCGAGTCATAAACTTCAGTTACTTCACAACTTTGTAGTGTCATCATCCCGATGAAAGCTAACAACAAGGTAATTTTTTTCATAATTTGTGGTTTTTATATTTTTTCTAAAAAACTATATCCACTAATTGTGCCAAAGTTACTATTGTATACTAAAGCAATAGTACGAATGATCAAATAATCAACAAAATAAAATTATAAACTACTAGTAAACAGTCGAATAATAATAATAAAAAATTTATTTATTTTCTTTTAAAAATTCATTTTTTCAAGTACAATTTGTAATTTTTATTAGTTGTTTTTGGCTTTAAGCCAAAGAAAAATTTATAAGAATCTATATTTAATTTCGAATAAAAAAACCGCATCATATAAAATATAATGCGGTTTTAAATTAAGTGTTAGTCAAACAATTCGTTCAACCAATGCTTCTTCTTGTGATCTTTATAATAACCTTGTTGAGAATTATTACCGTAGGATTGATTCGGCGGACTAACAATTGTTTTTGACTCTGTCGTCGATCGTTCAATTATCTTGTCAAGTTCGCCTCTATCTAGCCAAATTCCTCTGCATTCTGGACAATAATCGATTTCAATTCCTTGTCTGTCTGACATAACAAGGGCAATTTTACATGTGGGACAATTCATAATATTTATTTTTAATTATTTATTAAATCATTTTTTTTTGGAAAAGCAATGGAAAGCAAAACAGAAATTAGTAAAATTCCTGTTATCGCCAGTAATGAATACAAAATTGGAATTTTGTAGAAGTCGACGATTGTCATTTTTATTCCAACAAAAACTAGAATTGCTGATAAACCATATTTTAAGTAATGGAAATATTTTGTAATTCCAGCTAAAGCAAAGTACAGTGCTCTTAAACCTAGTATTGCAAAAACATTTGAAGTAAAAATTATAAAGGTATCATCTGTGATAGCGAGAATAGCCGGTATGGAATCCACAGCAAAAATCAAGTCAGTAAATTCAACTATCAAAAGCACAACAAATAAAGGTGTAGCAAATCGCTTTCCATCGATCTTTACAAAGAATTTACTACCATGAGACTCTTTAGACACAGGATAAAACTTCTTAAAGAGTCTAACTAAAGGATTTTTATCCGGTTGTATATCTTCATCTTTATGAAAGAGCATTTTGATTCCTGTAACAACTAATAAGATTCCAAAAATATAAATAATCCAATGAAACTTACTTATCAACGCTGCGCCCGCAAAAATGAAAACTGCTCGCATCGCTAACGCACCTAATATTCCCCAGAACAGAACTTTATGTTGGTATTTAGCTTCTACCTTAAAATACGTAAAGAGCATTATGAATACAAAAAGATTATCTATACTTAAGGACTTTTCGATGACGTAACCTGTTAAAAACTCTATTGCTTTCTGTTTGCCTAAGAAAACGTAAATTCCGTAGTTGAAAATTAATGCAAGGCTAATCCAAACTGCACTCCAAACAAGTGCTTCTTTTATTTTAACCTCGTGAGATTTTCGATGAAAAACACCTAAATCTAAAGCTAACATTAATAGGACAAAGCCCAAAAAGCAAATCCAAACAAAACTATCTATTACCATATATATTTTAAATTATGTATTTTATTAAAACAAAACCTCCTATTAAAAAGATTGTAAAGCTGAGGGCTAAAAGATTAAAATATTTATTTAAAAAATTTTTAATACTTGGTCCGAACTTCCAAATCAACCAAGCTATTAGAAAAAATCGCGCTCCTCGACTTACAATTGAAGCAAGTGCAAACATCCCTAAATTGATATTGAAAGCGCCCGCAGTTATAGTAAATACTTTATAAGGAATTGGGGTGAAACCAGCTGTGAATATTACCCAAAAATCCCAATTTGTAAATAGAATTTTGATGTTTTCATACAACTCAATTGAAAACCCTGGAACGTTATTAAAAAAGAAATTGGCAAAAGATGAAAATTCTCCAGCTGCTGTTAACCACGCTAAGTTCCCAATTGCATAACCGAGAAAAGCCCCCAGAACAGAGCCTAATGTACAAGTAAATGCATATTTAAAAGCTTTTGAAGATGCTCCTAAAGCCAGAGCAATCAACAAAACATCTGGTGGAATGGGAAAAAAAACTGATTCAGCAAATGCGAGTAAGAAAAGAACAGTCATGCTATACTTTGTCTCTGCCCAACTTAAAACCCAATTATATAATTTTCGAAACCAATTCATTTTATTTAAATTTAAGTGTATTATTATTGCTAATTAGCAAGCAATGACGCTTTCACTATTCCTAGAGTATATCTACTTTTAATCGCTTTTAATGGAATGGAAGTTCAACATGCTTTCACTAATTTTTCTTCTTTTACTTCAAAATTTGAAAAAAAGTTATAAGAATGTGATTGAGTTAACAAACACAGTACTCCCCAGTACAAATTAAAATATTGCAGGAGTAAGTGAATAAGATTCAAAAACAATTAAGAAAAGTCAGTGACTATTAAATAAGTTTTGGCGGTTGCCAAACGGGAAAAAAAGGAAATTTCAGACGTGTAGTCGAATGAAAATAATTGTGATGCGTAATCGATTCAGGTAGAGCGAAAAATTCACTTGCAAAAACTAATTGGTCTTCCTCATTTAATTCCGAATCAGAGTCAATATAATCACCGTTAGAATGGTTCTCAGCGCATAATTCTATTACAGAAGATGTGGGAATTTCTTGAAAACA
This sequence comes from Flavobacterium sp. PL12, assembly GCF_039123485.1. NCBI lineage: Bacteria > Pseudomonadati > Bacteroidota > Flavobacteriia > Flavobacteriales > Flavobacteriaceae > Flavobacterium > Flavobacterium sp. PL12. Next base: position 23,422 of record NZ_JBANDI010000013.1, on the reverse strand, counting down.
AATATCAAAAAATAATAGCATGCTCATTATGAGCATTATACTAGTTAGACTGTTTTTTGGATTAATTTTCATGGCGCAAAAATAATTAAAAACTAATATGTTGGTATTTCTAACATCAAGTATTTAGAATTATTTAACAACAATGGTCTATTATAGATACGTCCAACTGAAATTTTTAGAGAATATTAAAGTTTTCGAAAATATTTTAAAACTAATAAATCCCGATTTAGATCGGGATTTATTGATAAAACTTAATTCATTATAAATTAGTGATTATATGCTTACATATTTCTTCTATACTGACCGCCCACTTCAAATAAAGCAGCTGTAATTTGGCCTAAAGAACACACTTTAGTTGCTTCCATTAGATGGTCAAATAAGTTTTCATTTTTAATAGCTGCTTCCTGTATATCGTTCAGCTGCTGTTTAACTTTATCTTGATTCGACTGATGTAAATTATTCAACATCGTAATTTGATATTGTTTTTCTTCTTCCGTCGCACGAATAACCTCAGCAGGAATAACCGTTGGAGAACCTTTAGAACTCAAGAAAGTATTTACACCAATAATTGGGAACTCACCTGTATGCTTTAAAGTTTCGTAATACAACGACTCTTCCTGAATCTTAGAACGTTGATACATTGTTTCCATCGCACCAAGAACTCCACCACGCTCTGTAATTCTATCAAATTCAGCTAAAACTGCAGCTTCTACAAGATCTGTCAATTCTTCGATGATAAAAGCACCTTGAATTGGATTTTCGTTTTTAGCTAAACCTAACTCTTTATTAATAATCAATTGAATCGCCATTGCACGACGAACTGATTCTTCTGTTGGCGTCGTAATTGCTTCATCATAAGCATTAGTATGTAACGAATTACAATTGTCGTAAATGGCATACAATGCTTGCAAAGTAGTACGAATATCATTAAAGTCAATTTCTTGTGCGTGCAAAGAACGTCCTGATGTTTGAATATGGTATTTCAACATTTGTGCTCTTTCATTAGCTCCGTATTTAATTTTCATGGCTTTCGCCCAAATTTTACGCGCTACACGACCAATAACAGCATATTCTGGATCAACTCCATTCGAAAAGAAGAATGATAAATTAGGTCCAAAATCATTAATATTCATTCCTCTGCTCAAATAGTACTCAACATATGTGAATCCATTTGAAAGTGTAAACGCTAATTGTGTAATCGGGTTTGCTCCCGCTTCTGCAATGTGGTAACCAGAAATAGAAACTGAATAAAAGTTTCTGACATTTTTAGTAATAAAATACTCTTGAACATCTCCCATCAATCGCAACGCAAATTCTGTTGAGAAAATACAAGTGTTTTGCGCTTGATCTTCTTTTAGAATATCTGCTTGAACCGTTCCACGAACTTGAGAAAGTGTTCTTGCTTTGATCTCATTATAAACTTCAAGGGGCAAAACTTGATCTCCTGTTACGCCCAGAAGGAATAACCCTAAACCATTATTCCCAGCTGGCAAATCTCCTTGATAATGCGGTCTTGCTACTCCCTTATCTTTATAAATTTTATTTATTTTTTGCTCAACTTCTTTTTCTAAAGCATTTTCCTTGATATAGTACTCACATTGCTGATCGATAGCTGCATTCATAAAAAAACCTAATAACATAGGAGCTGGACCATTGATAGTCATACTCACTGATGTCATCGCATGAACTAAATCAAAACCAGAATATAGTTTTTTAGCATCATCTAAACAACAGATAGAAACTCCTGCATTTCCAATTTTCCCATAAATATCAGGACGTACATGTGGATCATTACCATATAAAGTCACGCTATCAAAGGCAGTTGACAATCTTTTAGCTGGCAAACCAGCACTCACATAATGAAAACGCTTATTCGTTCGTTCCGGTCCACCTTCACCCGCAAACATTCTAGATGGATCTTCCCCTTCTCTTTTAAAAGGATATAATCCTGCAGTAAAAGGAAATTCTCCAGGAACATTTTCTTGCAGACACCATCGTAAAATATCTCCCCAAGCTTGGTATTTAGGTAAAGCGATTTTCGGAATTTGAGAATGCGAAAGTGACTCCGTATGTGTAGCCATTTTAATCTCACGATCACGAACTTTAAAAGTATAAACTGGATTCTTATATTTATTTACTTTTTCATTCCAAGTCAATATAATTTCCCAGTTGTACGGATCTAAATCCATTTTTACTTTTTCGAATTGATTCAGTAAAAGATTAAGGAAAATTTTATTTTCAGTAGCTCCCTGTTTTTCAAGTTCGATTGCTGTTGGCATCACTGAATCATCATCAATTCCAACTTTATTAATAGTTGGAACTTTTCCAGAAACACTTTCCAATGTTTTGAATATACCGTATAATTTTTGCGCTACTTGTTCTTGACTAACGGCTGTTACATCATACTTGCGATTGCTTTCAGCTATTTCAGATAAATAACGCGTTCTATGTGGCGGAATAACATAGATTTTCTCACTCATTTCACGCGTGATTTGGAACGTCGATTTCAAATCAGAATTTGTTTTCTCATGGACTTTATCCATAATCGCTTTGTACAGCGTATTCATTCCTGGATCATTGAACTGTGAAGCTATTGTACCAAAAACTGGCATTTCATCAGGATTAACATCCCACATATTATGATTGCGTTGGTACTGTTTTTTAACATCCCTAATTGCATCTAAAGCACCTCTTTTATCGAATTTATTCAACGCTACCAAATCAGCAAAATCAAGCATGTCGATTTTTTCTAATTGCGTTGCAGCTCCAAATTCTGGTGTCATTACGTATAATGAAACATCAGAGTGATCCATGATTTCGGTATCAGATTGACCAATACCAGAAGTTTCAAGGATTATAATATCATAATTAGCCGCTTTAATTACTTGAATTGCGTCAGCTACATATTTAGATAAAGCTAAATTTGATTGACGTGTCGCTAAGGAACGCATATAAACTCTAGGATTATTAATAGCATTCATGCGAATTCTATCGCCTAATAATGCTCCACCAGTTTTACGTTTAGAAGGATCCACTGAAATTAAGCCAATCGTTTTTTCGGGAAAATCAATAAGAAAACGACGTACTAATTCATCAACTAATGAAGATTTTCCTGCTCCACCTGTCCCTGTAATTCCAAGAACGGGAGTTTTGCAATTCTCAATCATTTTTTGGATAGCTTCCAAAGCAGGTTTTGCTATTTCAGGAAAGTTCTCTGCAGCAGAAATAATTCTTGCAATGGCTGTTGGATTTTTAGATTCTAATTTCTCCAACTCATTTGTCAATTTATCACCAGTTGGAAAATCTGACTGTTGCACTAAATCGTTAATCATTCCCTGCAATCCCATCGCTCGACCATCATCTGGTGCATAGATACGTGTGATTCCGTATGCTTGTAAATCAGCAATTTCAGAAGGTAAAATAACTCCTCCTCCTCCTCCAAATATTTTTATCTGTGGTGCTCCTTTTTCTTGAAGCAAATCATACATATATTTAAAATACTCGTTGTGACCTCCTTGATATGAAGTTATTGCAATAGCATTAGCATCTTCCTGAATTGCAGTATTTACGACCTCTTCAACGCTTCGATCGTGACCTAAGTGGATTACCTCAACACCTGTAGTTTGAATAATTCTACGCATGATATTAATCGCTGCATCGTGACCGTCAAAAAGCGCGGCTGCGGTTACAATTCTTACTTTATTGATGGGGATATATGGTTTTTGTTGTTCCATTTTATGAATATGATAATTTAAGACCGCAATTTACAATTTTATTTTAAAGATTATCAGAAGTTACGGCCGCTTGTTAATAAAAAGGAAAGTTAAATTATTACTATTAAGTCTTTATCTAAAGCTTTAGTCAGACTTCAAACAGATTTACATAAATATGCTTCACTATTGTCATTTACTAAACTAAAACAACAATCGATAATTTGTGTTTAAAAAAAGTATGGCTTTGTTTTTGAATAAATACTATTTTTACAAACGCCACGAGGTAATATTAATAAAATAAATAAGTAGACAATGAAAAAAGTTTTAATTTTAATGGTGGCTGTCTCTCTTTCGGGCTGCGCTGAAATGCAACAAGTAATGAACCAATTCCCGCAAACACAAGGCGTAAATGGAATTGATATTGCAGGAGGATTAAAAGAAGCCTTAAACAACGGAATTACGAAGCAAGTAACAAAACTTACCGCTACTGATGGGTTTTATAGAAACGAAGCAGTAAAGATTTTAATGCCTGAAGAACTTAGAAAAGTTGACGCTGGATTAAGAAAATTAGGACTAAGCTCATTAGCTGATGAAGGACTTAAAGTTTTAAATCGTGCTGCTGAAGATGCAGTTAAAGAAGCAACTCCTATATTTATCGACGCAGTTCGTAATATGACTTTTATGGATGCTAAAACAATTTTGATGGGAAGTCAAAACTCAGCGACTAATTATTTACAAAATAGCACTTCGACTGCTCTTTATGGAAAATTTAATCCCGTAATCAAAAACTCATTCACAAAAGTAGGCGCTGATAAAGTTTGGGCAAATATTATAAATAAGTATAACAGCATTCCATTGGTTAACAAAGTAAATCCTGACTTGACTGATTATGTAACAAATCAAGCAATGAATGGTGTTTTTAAAATGGTAGCAGTAGAGGAAAAAAACATCCGAACTAACATAAGTTCTAGAACCTCAGTATTATTACAAAAGGTTTTTGCAATGCAAGATAAGAGGATGTAATTTTTCTTTTCGAAAGAAGCAAAAATCAGTAAAATGATATTACTTTTTATTGTCAAAAAAGTTAACGTATAGACAACAAAGTAATAACATATCCTTAACAACACAATGCTGGTTTATGTATGATATTTGCAGAGTAATAAACTGGTTATTTATTATTTTGGTTTTGGTTAGTTAAAGAATTGCCTGCATTTTAAAAATGCAGGCATTTTTTATTTAGCTGTTTTCATAAAGGAAAGAACCGCTTTATTAAAAGCAATAGGTTGCTCTACATTTACTACGTGGCCAGAATTCTCAACCACAAATAATTTAGAGGATTTATAATGGCTTTCCACTACTTTTCTAACAGAAGGTAGAAACATATAATCCTCCTCACCCATTACATAAAGTGTAGGTATATTTAATTCTACTTGTCTAAACCACTTAAGAACTGGATTTATTTCAGCTGTCAGTTTAAACCATTTAATAAATTCTTTTTGGTAAAGCTTTTTCGCTTCATTGATAAAAAGGATTCTTGATTGTTTATGATTTTTCTTTGGCATAATCACAAAAGCAAAAAGCTTATACAGCAACAAATAAGGCAAAACATATTTAAAAATATTTCCGACACGCATCAAAACTTGCGAACGGAAATTCATTTTTAAGATTGCACCGCCTAATATCATGCTTTGAACTCTTTCAGGATACATCTCAGCAAGTTGTCTAATTAAAATAGTACCTAAAGAGATGCCGACAAAATGGGATTTTTTAATTTTAAGAAAGTCCAACACTTCCAAAATATCATTGGCTAAAGCCGAAAAAGTATATTTTTGCTTGAACGCGGTTTTTAATGTTGCTTTAGATTCTCCGTGACCGCGTAAATCTAAAAGAAGAACATTGTACTGTTTCTTAAAATCACGAATCTGCTTAAACCAAATAGAAGAGCTACCACCTGCACCATGAACAAAAGTAACCCATTGTTCGCTGTTCTTATTTTCATAAATGGTATAATTGATCACGCCTTTTTTTTGTAAAAATAGAACTTTAATTTTAAATGCCAATCTTAACAAATTATTTTGCTTGTATTATAATTGTAAAATGTAAATTTGCCACAAAATTACACCATGAAAGGATTATTGAAAGAGGAAAGTGAAATAGAAAAGCTTAAAAGAGAATACGAACAACTCTCTAAAATTAATTTTGATTTGGAGAAAATTGACATATCAGAAGAAGAACTTGTTCTTGAAGAATGTGAGTTATAATTCTTGATGTAGGTTTTTAAAATATTCAAAAGCTTTCAATAAACGACTTCCGTACCAAGAAAACATTTCTCCGTCAACAAGAAAAGTTTTTGCATGAGTTGTGTACTGTTTAATTTCTAAAGCATGCTCTTCTTTAAAAGGGTACGGTTCTGAGGAAAGAAAAAGTAAATCAGGATTTCCGATTAAAGAAATAGTTTTAATATCAATTTCTGGATAGCGACCTTGATCTTGATACACATTATCAAAATGATTTAACTTCAATAATTCATTTATAAAATTGTCGGCTCCAGCAACCATATATGGATCTTTCCAAATAAAATAAGCGACTTTTTGCCACGAATTTCCATCAGTTTTATCTTTAATGAAATTTTTAAAATCAGCTAAGCCAAAAGCTAATTTATCATTCCATTTCTTGGCTTCTGTTCTACAATTAAACAATTGTCCAAAATCAGATATCATTCTAAAATTATCTTCAATTGTAATTATATCTGTGACCCAAACAGCACAAATTTTGCGAAGTTCTTCTACAATTTCTTTAGTATTTTCCTCCTTGTTACAAATTATGATATCTGGCTTCAGTAATCTGATTTTTTCATAATGCACTTTTTTAGTACCACCTACAGGTTTTATAGTTGACTTTAAGTGATATGGATGCACACAAAATTTAGTAATCCCCACTAGTTTACTTTCTAATCCTAACTCATACAACAATTCTGTTTGTGAAGGAACTAGAGAAATAATCCTTGAAGGCGTTACCTCAAAAGTATGTGATATTCCAAGCTGATCAATAAGTGTTTTTTGTCTCAATTTTACAGATTTTTATAATCAAAATTAGTGTCAAATGATTAGAAAGTGATTAAAGCATCAATTTTAATTATTCTCGGAATTTAAAATAGATGAATTTAAAGCTTAGATAATATTTGCTCCATTTCCTGCTGTATCTTCAAAGCTTCTTCTCTGGCCTTTTGAGCAAAATCAGTTTTGTTTGAGGCATAAATAATCCCGCGAGAAGAGTTAATTAGTAAACCTATATTTTTATTCATTCCATATTTACAAACTTCTGAAAGGCTTCCGCCTTGTGCACCAACACCTGGAACTAGTAAAAAACTATCTGGTACAATTTTACGAATTTCAGTAAAGTATTCCGCTTTAGTTGCTCCCACAACATACATCAGTTTATCTGAATTCTTCCAAGTTTTAGAAGTTTCAAGTACTTGCTTGTACAATTCCTTTCCGTCCACAATTAAAGTCTGAAAATCAAAAGCACCTTCATTTGAAGTCAGCGCGAGCATAATAGCATGTTTATTTTCGAAAGCTAAAAAAGGCTCTACCGAATCTTTACCCATGTAAGGAGCTACAGTAACACTGTCAAAATTCATATCTTCAAAAAAAGCTTTAGCGTACATAGTCGATGTATTTCCTATGTCTCCTCGCTTTGCATCGGCAATCGTAAAAATATCTGGGTAAGTAGCGTTTATATACTTGATTGTTTTTTCTAATGCAATCCAACCCTTAATTCCATACGCTTCATAAAAAGCAGTATTAGGCTTATAAGAAACGCATAAATCGTGAGTTGCATCAATAATTGCTTTGTTGAATTCAAAAATTGGATCCTCTAACTCTAGTAAATGCGGCGGAATTTTATTTAAATCGACATCTAATCCTACCGTAAGAAAAGATTTTTTAATTTTAATTTGTTGTATTAATTGCTGTGTTGTCATTTTTGAATAGTTGTTTGGCAAAATTACAAACATACTGCTCATATCAAATAAAATATAAGAATAAAATTCTACTTTTTAAATGCAGTTCAAGAAAGACTTTACGCTAGTTTTTGATTAAAAATTAAAATAGTACAATCACTTCAAAATGATTATAAATATTAGTTCTCGTATTAGAGTGAAAAGTAATATTTGAAACTCTAAGCAGTAATTAATACAGAAGTAATATTGTAATAAAATAGTGAGCTTTTTCGCTAAAAAATAAAAAATTTAAAAGTATGAGTACTGTTAAATTTTTTGAATTTAACGTTTGTTCATTTTAAAAAATTGTTGGACATTAGCAGAAATCCAGAATGCAAGTAATTATAAATCAAAACGTATCAAAATAAATTGCAGTAAAAAAGCCTGTATAGAACTTTAACTACGCAAATAACCTACAAAAATATTTTAGTGCATTAATGCGAAATAGGCAATTAAGTGCAACAATTTTATATCTTTACTCATTAATTAATTTTTTATGAAAGTATATTTAAAATTTGATTATGCCCAACTGACAAAAAAAATTGTTCAGGAAAAGCTATCTGAATTAGGATATAAATACAATTTTATTGGTTTTGGCGAATTCAATTTTTTAGAAAAAGTTCCCTCTGCAAAGATAGCTGAAATCACTAGTGTTTTTAGAGAATACGGTATCGAAATAGTGGAGAGTCAGAAAAGTGTTTTGGTTCAAAAAATAAAGGATACGATAGTTGAAATGGTGCATAGTGAAACTCCATTAAACATAAAAAGTTCAGTGTATATTGCTGAGAAATTAAACCTTAGCTACGCTTACTTGTCCAACGTTTTTTCAGAAGTTACTTACACTTCTATTGAAAACTTTATTATAATACAAAAGATAGAATTAGCTAAGCAATTGATGATAAACACACCTCTTAATTTAACCGAAATTTCCATTCAATTAAATTATTCGAGTGTGGCACATTTAAGCACGCAGTTCAAGCATATGACAGGAATGACGCCATCTGCTTTTCAAAAAATCATAGTTAAAAGAAGAGAAATATCAAATAAAAAACAATAGCTAAACCGTTACAAACATGAATACTGATTTTATAAACATCTGTCTTGCAGACGATGACGAGGACGACAGATTGTTTTTTACAGATGCGTTTGATGAATTAAGAATAAACACGAAAGTGAGTACTTTTAATGATGGTGTTGAATTGATGAATTATTTAAATAATGAAGATTCAATTTTGCCTAACGTATTGTTTTTAGATTTAAACATGCCTAAAAAAAATGGTGTAGAATGTCTACTTGAAATTAAGCAAAATGAAAAATTTAGTGACATTGCAATTGCAATTTACTCAACTTCATCCTCTGAAGAGCATATTGAAGAGACATTCATTAATGGAGCTAATATCTACATCAAAAAGCCGAATGATTTCGAAAAATTAAAAAAAATACTTTCAGAAGTAGTGACTTTGAACTGGCAGTACCATACTTCAGGTTTAAATAAAGACAATTTTCTAATGAGAATGTAAGATGAAACGTATCGGACTTCATAAATCACCTCTGTTCTTAAAGATAATATTTGTTGTTTCGGTAGCAATCATATTTTTTATTGGTGGGATTACTTTCAAGCATATTACGATTTTAAAAAAATCGTCTGCTTATGTTAGTAATAGTTATGAAGTTAATATTGAATTAGAACGTTTGATGTCTTGCATAAAAGATGCTGAGACTGGACAACGAGGTTATCTACTGAGTAAGGATAAAAAATTTCTTATTCCATATCAAAATTCAGGATCACTGATTAAAAAGTCGCATCAAAGAATTTCAGAACTAACTTCAAATAGTAGAACACAGCAAAACAATCTAAAAACGCTTCAATATCATATCAATAAGCGTTTAAATTATCTCTCTAAAAATCTTTATCTCGTACAGCATGAGAAATATAGCGAAGACGAATTAGAATATAATTTAATCACTGGTCAAAAATCAATGGATTCTATTCGCCTTAGAATAGAAGATATGATTATTACACAAAAGGTACTTTTAAAAAATAGACAGAAGGATTATGATTCAACTATGAATTATACTCCGCTACTTATCTATTTAACGTTGATTATAACCTTAATTTTAATCACCATTGCTTTTGTCAAAATGAATAGAGATTTAATTCTATTAAAGAATACTATTCATACGCTCACCGTCGAAATTGAAGCCAATAAATTATCTGAAATTGTTGGAAATTTTGGTAGTTGGAAATTAGATATTGAAACAAATACCTATACCTTTTCAGATAATGAATACCGTCTACTTGGCTGTGAACCACAATCATTTGAAGCCAGTAAAGAAGGCTTTTTAAAGTTCATTCATCCAGATGATTTAGAATTCGTGAAAGAAAGCGCCAATAATGCTATTATGAATGATTCTCGCGTTCCGTTTATGTACCGTGTAATTCGTAAAGATGGCCAAGTGAGATATTTTAAAGATATGGGCCAAGTGGTTTCATTTGCTTCTCAAAATAAAACATACATAGGTACAACTAGAGACATCACTTCAGAAATTGATGATAAGATTACTACTGAAGAAAGAAATAGAGAATTAGAAAGTAATAACAAGGAATTGAGTGCTTTTAATTACATCGCAAGTCACGATTTACAAGAACCGCTGCGTAAAATTGAAACATTTATTTCTAGGTTAATAAGTAAAGATCACGATAATATTTCTACTGCAGGACAGCAGTATATAGCAAGCATTCAAAAATCAGCGAATAGAATGCGTGTTCTCATCGAAGATTTGCTTCAGTTCTCTAGAACAAATAAAGCAGAAAAAACATTTCAACTCTCTAACTTAAATTGCTTACTGGATAATGCAAAACAAGAATTAGCGCAAACAATTGAAGAAAAAAAAGCTGTGTTAACGAGCAGCGTTTTACCATCTTTATCACTAATACCATTCCAAATCCAACAACTATTTATCAATTTGATAGGCAATTCGCTTAAATATAGTAAAGTAAACGAGGCACCTTCTATCAATATTAATTATTCAGTTATCGTTGCTAACGAAGAAGAATTCTTACCTGATACCTATCAAGAATACCACAAGATAACGGTGGAGGATAACGGAATAGGTTTTGACCAAGAATACGCTAAAAATATTTTTGTTCTCTTTAATAGACTTCACAATAAAAATGAATACCAAGGAACTGGAATAGGATTAGCTATTTGCAAGAAAATAGTTGAAAATCATAAAGGTTTCATCTTTGCAAAAGGAGTACTTCACGAAGGATCTACCTTTATTATATACTTGCCAGTAGAACAAAAACAGGCTTAATATTTCTCCAAGTCGAAATTGCAGCTAACAATTGATTCTTTAGTAATGTTTGTTCTTATTATTTCCAAAACAAAATTAAAGATTTACTCCTCTACTTTCAAAAAGTTTTTACATCCCGATTTACTTGTAGAATTAACTCACCATATTTCAAGCAAATTCTATTTTATTCTGCATTTGAAAGTTATCCTCATTCCCTATAAACCATTATAATAATGAATATACTTCCGCGCAAAAATAGGATACGCGATTAATAACATGAACATCAACGACTTGTACTTAGTATCAAAAGACTAAAAAATAGAACATAAACAGTTTTACCAACATAGACATTATTTCTCTGAAATAAACAGAAAAAATCACACCATTAAATTCTATAAATATTTTTAAAAAGGATGTAACTGCAAAACTTGAATCAAATTGCAACTTTGTAAAATCAAAATCGCAATTATACAAACGCAAATATGTTGTTTGACTGCACAAACAAAAACTTAAATAAAATACTTAAACTATGAAAAACGTTTTCAATATTAAAACAGTTCTTACAACACTAGCTTTAGTTCTAGGATTAGCAACAGCAAGCGCACAAGAAGCAAAAAATTACGATCAAGGTTTTAGATTAGGTTTCGGAATCAATGGTGGAGTTCCTATTAATAACCAATACGATTTTAGCCTTGGCGCTGATGCAAGACTTCAATATGATTTGTCTCAAAAATACTCTTTAACTTTTACTACTGGATTTTCAAATATGTTTGCACCAGGAAAAGATAACGACTTAGGATACATTCCTGCTAAAGCTGGATTTAAAGCTTTCGTTTTAAAAGATCAATTGTATCTAATGGGAGAAGTTGGTGCTGCATTTGCTGTAACTAATGGATATGATAAAACATCATTGTTATTAAGTCCTGGAATTGGATACGCAACTAGTAAAGTAGACATTAGCTTAAGATACGAACACTTTAATGATTTTGCTATCATTAGAAACGGAGCTGTTAAAGAAGGTTTAGGTCAAGTTTCACTTAGATTAGCTTACGGTTTTAAAATATAATAGAACACAATGAAAAATTTAGCGACATTATTAACTCTTTTTGTTCTTCTGGTTACTTTTACTTCCTGTAAAACTGATCAGCAGAAAAAAGCAGAGATAGTGACAAACAATTATGTTAGATATATTGATTCGGTTACTAAGAAAGGGATTAGCAATGCCATTATTGATTGGAATCACATCGCGAAAGGTTTCGAGAAGAAGTCAAACGAACTCAATATAGAAATTGACAAATTGGAGAATGTTAAACGTTTCGATGATAAGATTAATCCTGCTACAGCAAAATACGAAGATTTTAGAAACATAGTATTTGAAAAGAAATTACAGCAGGAAAAAAATCTCTCTTTACAATAAATGAATTGGTTAGTTTATAAAAAAAAGCCAGCGGAAAATAAATTTTCGCTGGCTTTTGATTTATAAAAGATTCTAATTTGATTTAGAATACTTCGCTTGCTTCTTTTAACTTCTCCATATTGTTAACTAATTGTAACTCATCAATTAGTTTCTGAATTTTACCATTCATTACACCATCCATATCAAAAACATCCATCCCAACTCGGTGATCAGTAACGCGACCTTGTGAATAGTTATAGGTACGAATTTTTGCAGAACGGTCACCTGAACTTACTTGTGAGGTACGCTTAGTAGCATCTTCAGCCTGCTTTTTAGCTAATTCTTGTTCGTATAAACGAGAACGCAAAACACCAAAAGCCTTATCCTTATTTTTATGTTGTGATTTTTGATCTTGACATTGCGCTACTAAACCTGTAGGAATGTGTGTCAAACGAACTGCCGATTTAGTTGTATTCACTGATTGTCCACCTGGTCCTGACGAACAGAAAAAATCAACACGTACATCATTCATATCAATTTGCACATCAAACTCTTCCGCTTCTGGAAGCACCATAACTGTCGCTGCAGATGTGTGTACACGACCTTGTGTTTCCGTTTGTGGAACACGCTGTACGCGGTGAACACCAGCTTCAAATTTTAATGTTCCGTAAACATCTTCCCCGCTTACTTCAAAAATAACCTCTTTGAATCCCCCAGAAGTTCCTTCATTCATATCAACTACAGAAGTTCTCCAGCCTCTATTCTCGCAATATTTTGTGTACATACGAAACAAATCACCTGCAAAAATACTCGCTTCATCCCCACCCGTTCCGGCACGAATTTCAACCATAACATTTTTAGCATCTTCTGCATCTTTAGGAATCAACATAAATTTGATTTCATCCTCAAGTGCTGGTAATCTTTCTTTTGCCTCATCAAGCTGCATTTTAGCCATCTCGGTCATATCTGCATCGCTATTATCAGCAATTATTTCATTCGCTTCATCGATATTAGCCATCAAAACCACGTATTCATCGCGTTTCTCAGCTAAAGCTTTTAAACTTTTATACTCTTGATTCAATTGCACATAACGCTTCTGATCTGAGATTACATCCGGTTGAATGATTAAATCCGAAATCTCATCGAAACGTTGCTTTACTATTTGAAGTCTATCTAACATTTTCTATTCTTTTATTGGAATGCAAAATTACGAAATTTTTATTTATAGTTCGATACTTGCTCTTTTCAATTTTACTCCTTTTAAATAATGCTATTTCTTGGAGCTACTTCCTGCTTTCCGCTTGTATCTTTTATTTTAGTTTTATACTGCCGCTACTAACTAAAATAAAAGGATATCGCTACAATCAGGGCTAGTATTTTCTGCTAGTTAAAATTATTTCTGGTTTTATAGATTGTTTTTTTTACTTTAAATTTTGACTCTTTTATTGAATCCTATCTCTTTTAAAAAAGATAAAAGCAAAGTGGCATTCTTTCTTAATTCTTACAAACTATAACTCATAAATAATTCCCTAAAAATTAATTTTCAATTGAAAAATAAAATTGAAAAATAAGCGCGTTCTTATAGTACCTTTGGACTGCTTTAAAAAGATAAAGTAGTAAAAAAATAGTTTGTATGCCTACAGTGATTACTCCTATAAATGAAGACGAAAATACTTCTGCTGCTCAATTATTGATCGCTAATAAAAATTTAGCTTTACAAATTATTGAGACAAAAACACGAGAAGCGCAATTAGTTATCGCTAACGCTAAACTTGTTTTCCAAAACAAAGAAAAAGAAAATCGCGCCGCCGAATTAGTCATTGCTAATCAAGAATTAGTTTTTCAGAATCAAGAAAGGCAAAACCTAGCGGAAGAACTACTTGTAGCTAACACTCAACTTGAGTTTCAAAATAAGGAAAAGCAAGATCGTGCCGCTGAATTAATCATTGCTAATCAAGAATTAGCGTATCAAAATAAAGAAAAGCAAAAAAGAGCGGAAGAACTAATTGTAGCCAACACGGAACTTAAGTTTCAGAATATTGAAAAGGAAAATCGTGCCGCCGAATTAATTGTTGCTAATCAAGAACTAGCCTACCAAAATCAAGAAAAGCAAAAAAGAGCGGAAGAATTAATTGTGGCCAACACCGAACTTAAGTTTCAAAATAAAGAAAAAGAAAAACGTGCCGCTGAATTAATTATTGCTAATCGAGAACTAGCCTACCAAAATCAAGAAAAGCAAAAACGAGCAGAGGAATTAATTGTAGCCAACACGGAACTAGGGTTTCAAAATGAAGAAAAAGAAAAGCGTGCAGCCGAATTAATTATTGCAAATCTTGAACTTGCATACCAAAATCAAGAAAAGCAGAAACGAGCTGAAGAATTAATTGTCGCCAATACTGAACTTGAATTTCAAAATCAAGAAAAGGAAAAGCGTGCGGCTGAACTAGTTATTGCCAATCAAGAATTAGCGTATCAAAATAAAGAAAAGCAAAAAAGAGCGGATGAACTAATAATTGCTAATGAAGAGTTAGAGTTTCAAAATAAAGAAAAAGAAAAACGCGCTAACGAATTATTGATAGCTAACAAAGAGATAGAATCATTTACTTATATTTCTAGTCACGATTTACAAGAACCACTGCGAAAAATCCAATCATTTTCCGGAAGGATATTTGTTGAGGAATATGATAATTTATCAGCTATGGGTAAATATTATGTAGAGAGAACAAAGCTCTCTGCATTACATATGCAAACTCTTATCAATGATTTGCTTGCTTATTCACGAACAAATACTACCCAAAGAAAATTTGTAAACAGTGATTTAAACCAAGTGGTTAAAGAAGCTATGGAAATGCTTAAGGACGACTTGCTTCAAACAGATGCAACGATCGAGTTTGATGACTTATGTGAAATAAATATTATTCCATTTCAATTTCGTCAATTAATACAAAACTTGATTAGTAATTCACTTAAATTTTCGATTCCAGGCCAAAAGCCACATATAATCATAAAAAGTAACTTTGTAGCGTACGATGAAAACAGTACACAAAACTTTAAATTAAAATCGGATTACTATCACATCAGTATTAAAGATAACGGTATTGGATTTGAGGCGGAATACAAAGACAAAATTTTTGAAATATTCCAAAGATTAAACGATCGAAAAAACTACTCAGGAACTGGAATTGGGCTTACAATAGCAAGAAAAATTGTTGAAAATCACAATGGAATAATCACTGGTGAAGGAGAGCTCAATCAAGGTGCCAGATTCGATATTTACATACCGGCACAACAATAATTTAAAAAACGCAATCTACTATATGATTGCGTTTTGTTTTTTTACTCAATTCTGCTATTATAATATTTATAAGGACAGAATGTATTTAAGGATTGTTATTGGCACAAATACTTTTGTTAATGAAATGTTTTAGAGAATCTCATGTAAAAGTATGTTTAATCTAATTTGAGCAAGTAGTCACCGATTTACTTCTAAAACATGATAATACATTCTTTAATAATAAAATGTAAAATTACTTAGAAAATTTAAATTCTTGTCTTTGAACAGCTGTGTTTTTACAAACCTCATTGAATTCTTCGACAGATTTAAAATGTAATTGCTCTATGATTTTATACTCATAGAAAACTTTGAAGGAATCTCTCTTAAATACCCAAGGTACTACAGTAATAATATTCTCAGCTTTATAAAAAGTTTGATTCATATTACCATCTGGACCTTGAGAAATTTCCATTTTTCTACCTTCTGGCTGTATTTTATCCATACAAATTAGTAGTGAAAAAGCATCGCACCATTCAACAAATCGGTACAATCGCTCCGCGTATTTTTTATCAATTTTGAGATGTTTTAGAATATTTTTCCGATTTACTTCTTGCTCCTTAATATATGCATCTAACTTTTTATCCTCGCCATCAGTTTTGTCTCCAAAAATAAAGTCAATATGCATCGAAGTTAACAAAGCATTCAATTGTGATTTTGACGTAGCGTTCTCCATCGCATTATATTGTTGTGTCAAATCTGTTTTTTTCGATTCATCACTAACTAAAAAATGTCTTGGTGCTCCGGCTTCCGTCAAGTTTTTATTTTCTTGCGTCTCAGCAATTCCATCATCATGTTCAGCAATGGCAATAAGCGTTGGAACGAGAATATCAGTTGGAACATCAATCTCATATTCATAAGCTAACATGGAAGCAAGCAATCCGTGCGAGCGTTGATTAATAATCTTCCAACCTTTAATATGTGAGGCAACAATCATAATTTAAAAGGTATTAGTAATTAAAATTTGGTCTTAATCAAATATAGTAATAATCTTTTGAAATTTTATTTTTTAGAGTTAACTGAATTTATCTTTGTTTTCAAGAATTAGATATAATTTTAATACACTGTTTTTTAGATAGGCTTTTTACTGTCTTTTTCATAGTTTTACATGGGTTCAATATCAAAAACTTTACTTCTCTTTTATGAAAAATAAAATCACAATTTTAATAGTATTTTTTGCTTTATGTTCGTGTAAAAATAATGAGTCTGAAAATATAGAAAAGGACAAAATGATTGTTGGAAACTGGCTATTAGGCAAATGGGAAAATAAATCAGTTGATGGCAAACTTACGGAAGAATGGAGCAAACTAAATGATAGCACCTACCAAGCTACTTCCTATTTTATCAAGATGAAAGATACACTGCATCATGAATCGATTACTTTACAACAAAACGGTGAACAGCTTACTTATGTAGCTGCAGTAAAAGGACAAAATGATGACAAACCCGTTACATTCAATCAACTTGAATCAACAGAGAGCAAATTAGTTTTTGAAAACTTAAAAAACGATTATCCTAAAAAAATAAGTTATACTCAAATTTCTAAAGATAGTATCGCTGCTGAAGTTTCAGGAATTCAGCAGGGAAAAGCAAGTAGTGAGAAATTTATAATGAGTAGGATCAAATAAAAGTCCCAAATAACAATAAGTTAGTTAGTTCTTCAAATTACCAGCTCTTATGAAAACTAAGCGATATTAATAGCCCTGATGGAAGCGGCATCCTCGTAGCATTGCGGAGAGATACAGCGGACAGCAGGACAAAACGCTTTGATAAATCTGGAAGTTTTGCTCCTAACAATTTTGAAAAACGACATCGTTCATAACTCCTGATGATTTCACTTCGGTACCAATTTCTAAATTCCTAATTTGCGACTTCAAATAATTAGCATAAAATGAAGGTCTGTATTGCCGAAAAACCAAGTGTTGCACGAGAAATTGCATCTGTATTAGGAGCTAATACCAAACATGATGGTTATTATGAAGGTAATGGTTATGCGGTGACGTACACCTTTGGACATTTATGCACATTAAAAGAACCCAACGATTACAAATCACATTGGAAAAGTTGGGATTTGAATAATTTACCCATGCTTCCTGAAAAATTTGAAACTAAAGTAGTAGAGAATTCTGGGATTCAAAAGCAATTTAAAATCATTAAAAGTTTATTTGATAAAGCCACATTAGTGATTAATTGTGGGGATGCGGGACAAGAAGGAGAATTAATACAGCGCTGGGTGATGAACGAAGCAAAGTATAAAGGCGAAGTCCAGCGTTTATGGATTTCATCTCTAACCACCGAAGCAATAAAAGAAGGTTTTCAAAACTTAAAACCGTCTGCTAATTACGATAATTTATATTACGCAGGATTCTCTAGAGCTATTGGTGACTGGTTATTAGGTATGAATGCTACCCGTTTATACACCGTAAAACATGGCGGATATAAACAAGTTCTGTCTATAGGACGAGTTCAAACGCCAACATTAGCCATGGTGGTAGACCGCTTTAAAGAAATTGAGAACTTCAAACCACAACCTTACTGGGAATTACAAACCTTATATCGAGATGTACTATTCAGTTATGAAGAAGGCCGTTTTCTAAAAAAAGAAGATGGAGAACTTCTAGCGAATAAAGTAAAGGAAAGTGATTTTGAGATAATCTCTGTCGAAAAAAAGAATGGTAATGAATTTGCTCCTAAATTATTTGATCTAACAGGACTTCAAGTATATTGCAATACAAAATTTGGTTTTACAGCTGATGAGACTTTAAAAATCGTTCAGACCTTATATGAACAAAAGGTAGTTACGTATCCTAGAGTAGATACTACTTTCTTACCAAGCGATATTTATCCGAAAGTCCCTGGGATTTTACAAAATTTGACTAATTACGCTGCGTTGACACAACCTCTTTTAGGAAAAAAGATTAAAAAATCACCAAAGGTTTTTAATGATAAAAAAGTAACGGATCACCACGCCATTATTCCCACTGGAATTCAGAATAAGTTGCAATACAACCAACAGCAAGTTTATGATATAATAACAAAACGTTTTATAGCTGTGTTTTATGATGACTGTTTAGTAGCTAACACGACAGTTATAGGAAAAGCAGCTGATGTTTCTTTTAAAACAACTGGAAAAGAAATCTTGAAAAAAGGTTTTCGTATCGTTTTTGAAGATCCCAACAGTAAAGAAAAAGAAGCTGATATTTTACCAACTTTCATTGTAGGTGAAAAAGGTCCGCACCAACCCTCATTTTTAGAAAAAGAAACTAAACCGCCCAATCAGTTTACAGAAGCTACTTTATTACGTGCGATGGAAACTGCGGGAAAGCAAGTTGATGATGAAGATCTACGAGAATTGATGAAAGAAAACGGTATTGGCCGACCATCGACACGAGCTAATATTATTGAGACTCTTTTTAGAAGGCAATATATCGTTAGAAATAAAAAACAAGTGCTACCTACTCCAACAGGAATCCAACTAATCGATACTATTCAGAACGATTTAGTAAAATCAGCGGAGCTGACTGGTTCTTGGGAAAAGCAATTAAAAGATATTGAAAAGGGAACTTATACTGCTGGATCGTTTATTAATAATATGAAGCGAATGATCGAAGTTTTAGTAGATGAAGTTCGCAGTGAAAAGCGACATGCTAATATTTCGCACGCTGCAGCTGCTCCAAAAGAAGTTGTAAAAATAGAGAAAAAGAAAGCTGCTGGAATTTTGGCAGAAGCTTGTCCAAAATGTAAAAGTGGTTCTCTTATAAAAGGAAAATCAGCATATGGCTGTAGCGAATATAAAGCAGGCTGTACATTCTTACTTCCCTATGTTTTTGCAGATAAAAAAATATCAGAGAATCAGTATTTGCGATTACTTCAAAAAGGGTCGACAGTTAATTTAAAAGACTTTAAAACTGATGCTGGTTTACAAGAAGGACTTATTAGATTTGGAGAAGATTTCAAACTTATCCTTGAAGTTAAGAAAACAGCAAATCTAAAACCAGTGACTGAAAACAAGATAAATTCTGATGCGTTGGCTTGTCCAAAATGTCAAAAAGGAACAATTTTAAAAGGAAAAATAGCTTACGGTTGCGACCAATATAAGCTCGGTTGCGACTTTAAAGTTACTTTTGATGAAGTTAGATCGAAACTAAAAGATCAGAAACCAACAAAAGAAATTGTTCATCAAATACTAAAAAATAGTGCTAAATAACTGACTTTAAGTAAGTTTTAGAATAACAAAAACACCTTATTAGTTATATCAGTTTGAATACATTTTCTACTAATAGCACCTAATTTATTTGAACAAAAGTTAAATATTTTTAGTAAAATACTGATATTCAAACATATAAAAAACATCTAAAATTATTATTGATATTTAATCTAAATAAGCTTTGTGGATTCAAAATGAGGTTTTATATTTGCATCGTTATTTTTAATTATTCCAAATAAAGAATCATGAGCAATAGAATTAAAGCACTTTTCATCTTATTATTTACAACATTTTACATACAAGCGCAAGACAGCGGAATTATCGAAGGTAAGATACTTTCGGCAGATGGATTTCCTCTTCCGGGAATCGCAATCAAATTAGGAAAAGTAGCTAAAACTACAGAAACAGATGTTAATGGTGAGTTCCTCTTTAACAACTTTCCAGCAGGAAATCATACTATCACTCTAGAAGGAAGCGGTATGAAAAAACAATCAAAAGAAATTAAAGTAATACCAAATCAAACTAATTATGTACAATTTAAATTAGTTGAAGATATTACAACTTTAAAAGAGTTAGTTATTAAGATCAAACAGAGTCCTAACAAGAAAAAGGAAACTGTACTATCAGGTTTAAATATAAAACCAATTGATCTTCCTCAAAGTATTCAAATAATAGGACATCATGTTATCGAGCAGCAACAAGCAGTGAGAATGAGCGATGTTATCAAAAACGTAAACGGTGTTTACGTAGGTTCAGCTCGTGGTGGTGCTCAAGAATCATTCTGGTCTAGAGGTTACGATATGTCAGCAAACAATATGTTTAAAAACGGTTTCCGTTTCACTAATGGATCTATGCCTGAAGTTTCTTCTCTTGAAAGAGTAGAGGTATTAAAAGGAAGCGCTGCGTTATTATTCGGTAACGTTGCTCCAGGAGGAATCTTAAATATGGTAACTAAAAAACCGTCGTTTAAAAGCGGTGGTGAGATAACTATGCAATTAGGAAGTAATGCGTTTTACAAACCTTCTATCGACATTTACGGTCCTTTAGATAAGAATATAGCATATCGATTTACTGGTTCTTATGAGAACTCAGAAAGTTTTAGAGATGTAGTGAAAAAAGAACGTTACTATATTAATCCATCGGTGCTTTTTAAAGCAAGCGAAAAAACAGAAATTGTTTTACAAGGAGATTATTTGCACGACAACTGGACACCAGATTTTGGAACAGGAATTATTGGAAAAACGATTGCAGACATACCTAGAAACACTTATTTAGGGGCAGAGTGGTCAAACGGTCAAACCAGACAAGCGAGCGTTTCTGGATTAGTAAAACATGAATTCGATGAGAACTGGAAACTAAACTTTAATAGCTCTTTCCAAAATTATGAAAGAACATCAAAAGGAACAGAACGAATTCAACCAGAAGCAAACGGAGATTGGAAACGTCCATTAGGTCAAAATAGAAATTTAGAACAAGTAATTGGTGAACAAGTTAGTCTTCAAGGTAACTTCTCAACTGGAAAGGTGAAACACCAATTGTTTACTGGAGTTGACTTTGAAAACTCATTTTTACAAGCATACACTTTTGCATTTGATCCAAAAACGTACGGAAGTGGAAACATCTTTGATTTTGATAATTTTAATCAAGGTGGAGCAATACCTGAAGGAACTAATACTAAAATAGTAAAAACAGATACGAACCGTTTTGGTATCTATGCACAAGATTTAATTTCTCTTACTGATAAATTTAAAGTACTTGCAGGAATTAGATGGTCATGGCAAGAATCACAAGCAAACACAAGTGATTTAACTAAAAATCCAGTAGTTGTTAAAGAGGATGTTAAACGAATTGATCAAGCTTTCACACCGAAAATAGGTTTAGTTTACCAACCAACGAAAGACATGTCTTTATTTGCAAGTTATTCTAACTCTTTCACTCCAAATTCAGGAACGACAGTTGATTTAAAAGTAATCAAACCATCATTAATTGATCAGTATGAATTAGGAATTAAAAAAGATTTCTGGAGAGGATTATTAAGTACGAATATTACTTTTTACCAAATTGAAAATAGCAATTTAGCACAAACTGCAGAATTTAAAGCAGACGGATCAAGCAATACTGATTCTAGTATTAAAGTATTAAGCGGTTCAACAAAAAGTAAAGGTGTGGAACTAGATATTACTGCGAGACCTATTGAAGGATTAAGCATTTTAGCTGGATATAGTTATAATGACATGCATTACACTAAAACATCTGGATTAGAAGGAAGTTTTATAGTTGGCGACCGTTTAGCTAGAACTCCTGCAAATACTGCAAATTTAAGCTTCTTTTATACACTACCTTCAGGAGCATTAAAAGGATTATCATTTGGATCTTCTGCAAACTATATCGGAAATCGCGTAGGTGGATGGAACAATCAATATAGAGCTGCAGAACCTAACGGAATATTTGATAGAGAAATTCCTTTAAATGATTACACGACTATTGATGTATCTGCTGGATATGAGTGGGGTAAGTTTTCAATACTATGTAAACTATCGAACGTTGCAAATGAGTTAAATTATACGGTGCATGAAAACTATAGTGTGAATCCTATCGCTCCACGCCAAGTGATGACAGCATTAAAGTACAAATTCTAAGTTACAATCACTCTAAAAGACTTTTTTCTGAACTACAAATTATTTCAGAAAAAAGTCTTTATTATTTATACTAGAAATTATTATTTTCGCACTTGCAAAAACTAAAAAAAGTAATGAAAAAGAAAACCTTCCGTAACTTACATAGAGATTTAGGTTATTTTTATATCGGACTAATCATTTCATTCGCCGCTTCAGGACTTATGATGAATCACAGAGACTCTTGGCACCCTGAAAAATATACTACAGAAACTAAGTCGATTACAATTCAACTTCCCGAAGAGGATAAAATCAATGAAAAGTTTGCTGAAGATTTAGGAAAACAGCTTGGTATCGATGATAAATTTCGCCGCCACAATGTTAAGAAAGGTACTTTGAAAATATCATATGAAAAGCACGATGTTGAAATTGATATTGCAACTGGAAAAGGTGAAATAGTAACATTTTTAAAAACACCAATTATCAGCCAGACGATGAAATTGCACAAAAGCACTTCTAATTTCTGGATCTACTATTCTGACATTTTTGCTTTGAGTTTAATCGCAATAGCGTTAACTGGAACTATAATGGTGAAAGGTGGTAAATTTAGTTTTAAAGAACGCGGTTGGAAACTAGCTTTAGCAGGAATCATTTTCCCGCTTATCTTCTTATTTTTATTAGCGTAAAGGATTCAAAAAGCAATACTGTTACTTAAAATAAAAAATCCCAATTCTGAATTAATCAGTATTGGGATTTTTCAATTATAATCATTAATGTCCGATAAAAAATAAATCCGCATGATTTTATTTTTCATCTATTTGATTGCCAATGTTTTAATTTTTATTTTCTGTGCTTTTATAAAA